>JAJFKZ010000163.1 GCA_021772955.1 Gammaproteobacteria bacterium
CTATTCGGTGTTAGGAAAAATCTGCCGTCGTATTTTGGCACATCCTCCTTGAACCTTAGCCAGCTATGGCTCTGCGGACGATGCACCAAACTACTTTGGCAGATTTCCCCTAAAATCCGAATCCCTCATGCAATATGCGGGTTAGCAATAACTGTTGCCATAAAAAAGAGGCCAAGGCTTGCGCCGTGGCCTCGAATAGACATAACAAGAACATTGTCGAAGTGTTCGGATAACACCAGAATACTGACTGCCGGAGACTGCTGCAGCGCAGTCTGGTGCTGAACAGTTTCATTGTAATGCTACGGCGACGCTCGGGTCTGCGGCATATTGTCGCAGATGACACTCTGTGCGTGACTTCCACGCAGCAGCTTGGCAGTCTTGTTTGAATCAGACCACCGGTTTTCGTGCTCCTTCCACGTGATCATTACGGCTGCCGTCTGACTTTCACCGTTCAGGGCCAGGTGCGGCGCGCAGGGTATGGCCTGAGCCCTTGACCAGCGTCACAACGTCGCCATGGGCACTAACCGGCCAACAGCATCCGTCATCATCGGGTTAGCCACCGATATTTTTGTCCAGAAACTTGAGCACTTGGCGATAGTATTTGACTCGATTCTCCTCCGCAAAGATGCCATGACCTTCCTTACTGAACACCAGCCACTGCGGGTCCTTATCAACCGCGCGCAGCGCCTCACGCATGCGCTCAGCCTGTTCGATCGGCACCCGAACGTCTTCGCCACCATGTATCAGCATGATATTGGCCTTGATTTCACCGGCACGACTGGCCGGTGAGCGGGCCTGCAGTTGCTGCTCATCTTCTCCCAGCACCTTGCGCAAATAGCCCAGTCCACTGCGGCTGTCCGGGATGTCGCCCTTTTCAAACATCATCGGCAAATCATACACACCGGCAACGCCAATGCTGCAGCGGTACAAATCCGGCTCCCTGACCGCGCCCATCAGCGCCGCATAGCCGCCATAGCTGCCGCCGAACAGGCAGATCCGGTCATGTTCGGTGATACCCTGCTCGATCGCCCACAGCGTGGCGTCGGTGACATCATCCTGCATGCTGGCACCCCATTCACCAAAACCGGCTTCCTCAAAAGCATCGCCATAGCCATCACTGCCACGAAAGTTGACCTGCAGTACGGCATAGCCTCGATTCGCCAGCAGTTGCACTTCCGCATCATAACCCCAGGAATCGTAGACGCCGTGTGGACCACCGTGTGGTACGACCACCAGCGGATACGGCCCGTCACCTTCCGGTCGGGTCAGAAAACCATGCAATGTGGTGTCATCGCGTGCCTGTAATTGAATCGGCTGCATGGGTCGCATCAGTTCCGGGTCAACCCAGGACTGACTCGCAAACAGGTACTTGGCCTTCATGGTTTTGGTGTTGAAGATATAGAACGCACCCGGATTGCGATCACTGCTGACCAGCACGATGGCTTCCTCGCCGTCGCTGGTGTGACTGGTGATGACCACATCCTGCCCGGCAAACGCCTGACGCAGACTCTGGTGCAATTTGACCGTGCGATTGTCCAGCCCTTCCAGGTAATGGTATTCAGGAATACCCGTCAGCATTTTTGCTGCGATGACTTTCTCGGTGTCGATATCACGCATGAATCGATGCACATCCGCATAGTCATGCACAAACAGTTCTTTGCTGCTGGCAGTGTTCAGATCAACCTGGTAGAAACCGCGCGGTCGCTTTGTTTTGTCGCTGGCCCAGACCAGCATCGTACCGGTGTCCGTTGACAACTCCAGCGGAATTGCTGTGCCCTGCAGGCTGTCCACGGCAAAGTCCTGCCAGTCGCCGTCTGCGGACGGCTTCCAGGCCACCTGCAGATTGGATTTTTCATCTGCACCAATGCAGATGCGGGGCTGATGCTTATCATCGGTGCGCGCATAGCTTCCGGGTATCGGAAGTGTTTCCACTTTTTTCTTCAGCCCGGTGTAAACATTCAGACGCATCAGATCAGGCTTGGCGTATTGATTGCCAACCCAGTAATTACCCTTGACCTGCCACGGGTATTCGCTGATCAATATATAGTCTTCATCATCGGGCAGCAGATCCACTAGATCATGACCAGCGTAGGTGTTTTTCTTTCGGCGCAGGAACGTGTTGCGGCCCTCGAACTCCCGTCCGGCCCGATAGCCGAAGATGGCCTTGTGCTGGCTGCCATCGGCATTGACGGCGTACAACTCGCCATTGCCGGTAGGGAAATCGTATTCGGGTGGATCATTGCTGATGGTGTAGGCGACACGCTCGGCATTGACCCAGTAGAAATCATTGACACTGGCACCAAGTTCAGGCTTGGCCCCCGCCGTAACCTTCATGGACTCACGGTTGATCACCGCCATAACGATCTGCTCGTCCTGGATCAGACTGACGGCGATGTGTTTGCCATCCGGTGAGATTTCCGCGTATTGGTAATCTGGGTGTTTGGCGAAATAGTTCAGCTCCAGTGGCTTGGCAGCCACTGCCGGTTGCACCGCAGCCAGCACAAGCAACATCCAACATACGCACGCGACAAGTCTGTCTTGCATCATTATTTTCATACCTCTACTCCCGAGTGTAGTGTTTCACACTGTTTGAAATTTTCAGAACCCCTAGCATCTGGCGGCTTTGCGTCGCGCTGAAGGTGCCAAACAGTGTAAAAAACTACACTTACCTAGTCCCTGTCCACTAGCGCAGTTTGCTTGGGAAAACCAAGCCGACGCAGATCAGAACTACCCCAGCATAGTTGCTAAAAAGCCAACTTGCAACACGCTTACCACAGTCTGCACACGTTACACGGCAGCAGCCCGGCGGATGCCATGTTTGCACCGGCCAGGCTGAATCAAAGGATCACTTGAGACTGTTCAGATGTTCGTGCCGTGGTTCCAACCGGACCACCTGCAGCAGGCTATTAGCTACCGAGCTCGATGACTGCGGCAGCACTTGCAGCTTTGCGGCGCAAAACGGTGCGTCGTGCTCAACCAGTGTAGTGTTTCATGTTGTTGCATAGCGCTGCCGCATGATTTCTACGCTTTGTCTGACCATCGCATGCAACACCGATTGATCCACATCAGCGAGACTTTTCAGATACAAACAGGACCGGCCAAGCCGATGTCTGCCTGGTGGTCCTTCAACCTAATAATTTAGGATACAGTTGGTCTGTCAGCGTTCAGGGCAAGGCTCGGCTCGCAGTGAATGGCCGTAGCCCTTTACAAGAGCCGGAACGCAGCCATGGACGTTGACAGGCCAACCCTTCGGGCGTTCCCGTGGCGCTCCGCTGCGGTGTTCCCGTGCTGGCCAAGGGCTACGGCCATTGCCTGCGCACGGCGCCTTGCCGCGAAGCGCCACGGGAACGCTGAACCCGTAATTATTAGGTTGAAGAACCACTAGCGCTTCGAGCGACTGCTGAAACTGCTCGAAACCGGGCATGATGTAAATTGTCAGGTCACGCTTGCGCGGAGCAAAGCCGGTCAGCATCCAGTCACCTTCACGGCCACTTGCATAAACGTAATGGTAGCTGCCATAGCCGATCAGTGGTCCTTCAAGCTGATAATGACGGATGCAGTTGGTCGGTCAGCGTTCAGGGCCAGGCGCGGCGCGCAGTGAATGGCCTAAGTCCTTTACCAGCGTCGCAACGCCACCATGAGCGCTGACCGACCAACCCTTTGGGCGCTCCTGTGGCGTCGCGCTGCGGTGTTACCGTGCTGGCCAAGGACGACGGCCATTACCTGCGCACGGTGCCTTGCAGCACAACGCCACAAGAGCGCTGAACCCGCCATTATCAGCTTGAAGGACCACTATACTACTGCCCCACATCGCTGGCTGCACACCCGTGGCCTGCTGCATGATTCGGTCCACTGCCACGCAATCGGCGCGCATGTCAGGATTATCGATCGCTTCGATAAACGCGGCCACACTGTTGTTATTCTGGATAGTCTTTAACGCACTCATGCTGTTGGGATTCGGGTTGAACGCAGATGGTTGATGCCCTGCAGCAGCATGATCAGCCCCTGCAACAACAGCAATAAAGCCGCCACCGGCAGCAGTGTCTTGAGCAGATAGATCGCCGGCAGGCCGCCAGCCTCGAAACTGGATTCAGCCATTTTCCACGAGCGCAGCACATAAGGCACACTGGCGTACAGCATAAAGCTGGCAAACGGCAGCAACAACAACAAGGTGCCGATCACGTTCACGCGCTGTTTGCCGCGCGCGCTGAAACGGCTGTAGAACACATCCACCCGCACATGCGCATCATTGGCCAAGGTCCACGCCGCGGTCAACAGAAACACCGCTGCGTGCAGCCACAGCACACTTTCCTGCAAACCGATCCAGCCAGTGTTGAATACATAGCGCAGCAGCACCACCAGAAACAACAGCGCAATCATAATCGGCAACAACCAGCTGCCGAGGCGACCGCAAACGCTGATCAGTCTGGATGCCGCTGTCATGGTTTCCGGCTGTAGCTCAATCCCATTCAAACAACTTGTAGGTCACTGGTGAAACCGGGGTCATGTTCTCTTCAGCCATGCGGCTTTCCAGACGCCCGTCACCATCGGCGTCAAGAATGTAATAGGGAACGCCCTGGTCAGGTACCACGCGCACCATGTAGACCCGCCCGTTGACGCTGTATTCCTCGAGGGTACTACCACCACTACGCCGGATGTTGACATCCGCTGGCGGTTGTTCCCCCCCCACTTTCGGCGGCAGCTCGCCGGGTCGAGTCTGATCGTTTTCCTGGAACTGCACCGACTGGCCTGCGCCGATGGTGCGTGCCGGCGTCCCCGCTTGCGGCTCACCTGATGTGCTTGACTCAGGTTGTTGCGGTATGGCCGACTGCGCGGCCTGATCATCGATACCGGCAGATTCATCGGCACTGATCAATGGCGGTGTGTTCTCTCTGGGCAAGTCTGGAGGCGGCAGTGCCTGCCCCGAGCGACCCTGTTGTGCCTGCGCACCCACACTCAACAGCAAGGCTGCTGCCAAGAAGCTGATTTTCATGCTGGGAATTATTGCGGCCATGGCTCCTTACCGGTTTCACTGAATCAATACAGTAGACTATAGCAAATTAGTTAAGTTGGTTTGATGATGTCCGATAAAAAACTGTATCTGGTGGATGGCTCGTCCTACCTGTTTCGTGCGTACCACGCGCTGCCGCCACTAACCACCAGCCAGGGGCAGCCCACCGGCGCCATGCTCGGCGTGCTGAACATGCTGCGCAGGTTGCGCAAGCACTATCAACCCGAACATCTGGCAGTGGTTTTTGATGCCCCAGGTAAAACGTTTCGCCACGAAGCCTTTCACGCGTACAAGGCCAACCGGCCAGCCATGCCGGAAGAGCTGGCAGCACAGATCAAGCCGCTGCACGAATTAATCAGGTTGCAGGGTATTCCAATCATTATCGAGCCCGGCGTGGAAGCCGATGATGTCATCGCCACACTGGTCAGACAGGCGCGCGAGCAAGGCTGGCAATGCCTGATCTCGACCGGCGACAAGGATCTGGCACAACTGGTCGACGAGAACATCATGCTCGAAGACACCATGCAGGATCGCAAGCTGGATCGTGCAGGGGTGCAAGCCAAATTCGGCATCGGCCCGGAATTGGTCGGGGATTATCTGGCGCTGATCGGCGACAGCAGCGACAACATACCCGGAATCCCCGGCTGTGGCCCCAAGACCGCAGTTAAATGGCTGCAGGAATACCATGATCTGAACGGCGTCATCCGCCACTCCGATGAGATCAAAGGCAAGATCGGCGAGCGGCTGCGTGAACACCTGGAGCAACTGCGGCTGTCGCGACAACTGGTCACCCTCAAGGACGATGTCGAGCTCAGTATCAGCCTGGATGACTTGCATCCGGGTCCGCCCGCAGAACAATTGCGTGCACGCCTGCAGGAGTATGAATTCAGCAGCTGGTTACGGGAATTGCAAGACCCTGGTGGCAACGCCACAGAACCGACCGATGCACCGGCTGGTGCCAGCGCAGACGCCACGGATTCTGCGCATGTGCAGAGCAGCCAAAGCGCCAGTGCCCAAATCAATACCGCAACGGTACTGGACGATGACAGCCTTGCGGCCATGTGCAAGGCACTGCAGCAGGCTACCGTGATCGCGTTTGATACCGAGACCACCAGTGTTGAGCCGATGCGCGCCAGTCTGGTCGGTATGTCTTTTGCGATCACTCCTGAGCAAGCCTGGTATATCCCGCTGGCGCACGATTATCCCGGCGCACCGCAGCAACTTGCGCTGGCCACGGTGCTGGCTGCGGTCAAGCCAATCCTGGAAAATCCGGACATCGCCAAGCGCGGCCAGAATCTCAAGTACGACATCATCATCATGCGCCATTCGGGCATCGAGATACTCGGTATCAGCCACGACACCATGCTGGAATCCTACTGCTACAACAGCACCGCCACACGCCACAACCTGGATGTGCTGGCGAAAACCTGGCTGGACCACACCACCATCAGCTTCAGTGACATCGCCGGCAGCGGCAAAAAGCAGTTGCATTTCAATGAAGTCGCAATCGAAGAGGCCGCGCCCTACGCCGGTGAGGACGCGGCGCTGGTGCTGTCACTGCACGAGGTTATGTGGCCCAAATTGAGCCGACTTGCCGGCCCGCTCAGTGTGTTCACCGATATCGAAATCCCGCTGGTGCCGGTGCTCGCACGCATGGAATATCACGGCGTGCTGATCGATGCTGACCAGCTGCGCGCACAAAGTCGGGAATTGGCGAAAACCATCCATAGCATGGAACAACAGGCCTATGAGCTGGCGGGTCGACCATTCAATCTGGGCTCGCCAAAACAACTGCAGGAAATACTGTTCAATGAAATGCAGCTGCCCGTGGTTTCGAAAACCCCGACCGGCCAACCGTCCACGGCCGAAAACGTACTGCACGAGTTGGCCATCGAACACCAACTGCCAAAAGTCATTTTGACCTATCGCAGCCTGAGCAAGCTCAAGTCCACGTACACCGATTCCCTGCCGGAGCAGATTCACCCCCGCACTGGCCGCGTACACACCTCGTACCAGCAGGCCGTCACCAGCACCGGCCGACTATCGTCCTCCGACCCCAACCTGCAGAACATTCCGGTACGCACCGAGGAAGGTCGCAAGATCCGCAAAGCCTTTGTTGCCCCGCAGGGCTACTGCCTGCTGGCCGCCGATTACTCGCAGGTGGAGTTGCGCATCATGGCGCATTTGTCTGCTGACGAGGGCTTGTTAAGCGCGTTTGCCGAAGGCGCCGACATTCATGCCGCCACCGCGGCAGAAGTGTTCGATGTTGAGTTGGGTGAAGTCAGCAGCGCACAGCGCCGGGCTGCCAAAGCCATCAACTTCGGCCTGATTTATGGCATGTCGGCCTGGGGTCTGGCACGCCAGCTGGAAGTCGAACAAAAACTGGCGCAGGCCTACATCGATACCTATTTCGAGCGCTACCCGGGCGTGCTCGAGTACATGGAGCGCACCCGTAACCAGGCCCGCAAGCAAGGCTATGTGGAAACCATCCACGGCCGCCGTCTGTGGCTGCCGGACATCAGCAACCGCAATGGCGCGCGGCGTCAGGCTTCCGAGCGAGCTGCGATCAATGCACCGATGCAGGGCAGTGCCGCCGACATCATCAAGCTGGCCATGATCGACATCGATCACTGGCTGCGCGAAAAAAATATCGACGCACGCATGGTCATGCAGGTACACGATGAACTGGTGCTCGAAGTTCGCACCGAACAGGCCGAAGACCTGGCCGTGGAAGTCAGTCAGCGTATGAGTGCAGCAGCCAGGCTGGACGTGGAGCTGCTGGTGGAATGCGGCATCGCCAGCGACTGGGAAGCGGCGCACTGACCGCACATGTAACAAAAAACCCTTCATGAAATATGCGGGTTAAGGCCTGGCTACCATGGTTGCAAACGCCTCGGCAAAGCGATTGGCCGCAGCAAGATCCATATTGAAATACAGCGACGGCTCGATCAACTCCAGCTCCATGATCGCCAGGCTGCCGTCGTCCAGCCGCACCAGGTCCACGCGCGCATACAACAGGGGCTCGGCAATGACCGCGAGTGCCTGCTGCGCGGCAAGCAGCATGTCCGGAGTCGCGGTAATGCTGATCAACTCACCGCCGTATTCTTCCTGCACCCGAAAATCACCCGGCTTGGGGTGTTTGACGATGGCATGACTGTAGCGTCCCGCGAAATAGAACAAGGAATATTCGCCTTCACTCAGAACCGCTGGCACAAACGGCTGCAACATGGCGACCCGGCTTTGGAAGGCTGCCTGCACATCGGGCCAGGACTGCTGCCAATTATCACGACCGAGTACGTGTGTGTTCAAAGCTGAAGCACTGACCACCGGTTTAATGATCAGCCGGTCGGTGTCAAACCGATCAAAAGCCTGCTCGATGGCCCGGCTTTGCAGCTGCTCCACAAAGTTGGTTGGTACGATGGCACAACCTTGCTGCTGCAGCTCCAGCAAATAGCGCTTGTCGACATTCCAGCGCACGATTGTCAGTGGATTGAACAACCGGGTCGGGCTTTTTTCGATCTGTTCCAGCAGCGCAAGAAAGGGCTGCAGGCGATCCTGATAATCCCATGCCGAACGGATGATCACGGCGGCGTAGTCACCCCAGTCCAGCGGACTGTCCCAGGCCACCAGCTCGGCCTGCCAGCCAAGCCTGGACAACGGCTCGATCAGCAGATGATCATAGCTCACATAATGACCGATATCGGTCATCGTCAACAGGGCACAACGGTTCATGCGATTGCTCAAAAGGGGGAGTCGGTTCTATTTTACTCAATCACACCGTGGGTGGCGTATCACCTTGACCTGCGACTGGGCCATGCGCGGCGCAAACAGATCCGCTACCATGCAGTGAGTTTGGCAACCTTTTTTGCAAGGAGAGACGCTGATGACCATACTGCGCTGGCTGACTCGAATCGGTTATTTACTGGCCACCCTGGTGCTGTTGTTTCTGCTGGCCTCGGGACCAGTGTACAAACTCGGCTGGGTTGGTTTGGGCATTATTTTTCAAATTTTGAAGCTGGCCGTTCCGGCAGGACTATTGGCCATTGTGCTGCTGCTGATAGGGCGCCTGAGCAAAGCTGCCGGCAACCGTGCTGTGCTGGTCATCGTGGTGCTTGCCGCGCTGCTTTACTTGCCAGTCAACCAGGCTTTGATCGCCCGCTCGGTACCGCATATACACGACATCAGCACCGATGTCACAGACCCGCCGCGCTTCAGCGTGGCCATGGTCGCCGCCCGCAAGGATGCTCGCAACCCGCCGGAATATGCCGGCGCCGAGACCGCCGAATTGCAGCACCAGGCCTACCCTGATATCCAGACCCTGCGTGTCGCAACACCAGCAGCCGGGGTGTTTGATCTGGCCAGAGAACTGGTCGACCAGCGTGGCTGGGACATAGTGCAGGCCGATCCGGCCAACGGTATCATTGAAGCCAGTGCTACCAGTTGGTGGTTTGGCTTTGTTGACGACATCATCATCAGAATTGTTCCTAACGGCGAACAAACCATGATCGACATGCGCTCAAAGTCACGCATCGGAAGCTCTGACATCGGCGCCAACGCCAGACGCATTCGCGACTTCCTGCAACAGCTACAACAGCAGCTTTAAGCACCAACACCGAGGGCTCTCATCATGCAACATCCATTTTTAGCCAGCTTATTACTCATCCTGCTGACCAGTCCCGTGTTCGCCACCGACACCATCGACAGCGCCGATACCATCAGCAACGATGCCGTACTCCAGGCCATCAATGGCCAGGCTGGCGCACCACAAGGCCAGTCAATCCATTACTTCGCCAATAACGCGGCCACCACTGGCTATCTGGCCATACCCGAAGGCCAGGGCCCATTCCCGGCGGTGATTCTGATCCACGAATGGAACGGACTGGTGGAGCGCATCAAGCAGACCGCCGACGCGTTCGCCAAACAGGGTTATGTGGCACTGGCGGCCGATCTCTACCAGGGTAAAACCGGCAGCAATCGTGACGAAAATGTTGCCCTGATGCAGGCCGCACGTGCCGATGAACAAACCATCATTGCAAACCTTGACGCCGCCGTGACTTATTTGCGCCAGCAAACGCCTGCTACCGGCAAGGTTGCCACCATCGGCTGGTGCTTTGGCGGCGGTATTGCATTGTCCTATGCCATCGGCAGTGATGCCCACGACGGTACCGCGATTTTCTATGGCTCGTTGCTGGATGATCCGGAAAAAATGTCCCACATACACCACGAAATCTATGGCACCTTCGCCGCTGAAGATGGCGGCATACCACCACAACAGGTCAATGCCTTTGTTGCGGCGCTGCGCGAGGCGGGGGTCAAAAATGACGTGCATATCTACGACGACGTCCAGCATGGCTTCTGGCTGCACAACGAACGCGACCCGGAACACAACCAACCGGCGGCGATCGATGCCTGGGAGCGGCTAAAAGCTTATCTCAAGCGGGTTTTGTGATGACTGGATAACAGCCCGGAATACTCGTTTGCAAGATGATCGCCCGCAGGGCAGGCGGCTACAAAAGTCATTGCATGCCAAATACTCCAGTAGGAGCTGGCCCTGCCAGCGATAATAAACTTGCTACAAATTTATCAACTATCAGCAAACACCGCGCTGGCCGCGGCAATGGTTTGATCAATCATGTCATGCTCATGCGCCTGCGACACAAATCCGGCTTCGAAGGCGGACGGGGCAAAGTAGTGGCCGCGCTCCAGCATGCCGTGGAAGAAGTGTTTGAAGCGCTGCAGGTCACAGGCCTGGACCTGTTCGAAGCTGGTGACTTCGTGCTGATCGGTAAAAAACACACCAAACATGCCACCGAGACTGACCGTGGACATCGGCACCCCGGCCTGATCGGCGGCCTGCTGTAAACCCTGCACCAGACGTTCGGTTTTATCGGTTAACTGCTGGTAGAAGCCTGCCACGGTGATCAAATCCAGATTGGCCATACCGGCGGCCACGGCGATGGGATTGCCGGACAGGGTACCGGCCTGATACACCGGCCCGGTGGGCGAGATCTGCTGCATCAGTTCGCGCTTGCCGCCAAACGCTCCCATTGGCATGCCACCGCCGATGACCTTGCCATAGGTGACCAGATCGGCCTGCACGCCAAACACGGCTTGCGCGCCACCCAGCGCCACCCGAAAGCCGGTCATGACTTCGTCAAAAATCAGCACTGCGCCATGTTGATCGCAGCGCTCGCGCAGTGCTTCCAGAAAACCCGGCAGCGGCTTGATCATGTTCATGTTGCCGGTCACCGGCTCAACTATGATGGCCGCAACCTCGTCACCGACTGCATCCATCAGCGCGTGCAGGGCATCAATGTCGTTGTAGGGCAGGGTCAAGGTCAGATCGGCCAGCGCAGCTGGTACGCCCGGTGAACTGGGCACACCGAAGGTCAATGCACCACTGCCCGCATTAACCAGAAAACTGTCGCCATGGCCGTGATAGCAGCCGGCAAATTTGATCATTTTGTCGCGTCCGGTGGCACCGCGCGCCAGACGCAGCGCGCTCATGGTGGCTTCGGTGCCGGAATTGACCAGGCGCACCTGCTCCAGCCCCGGAATCAGCGCGCACAGACGCTCGGCCATACCCACTTCGCCTGGCGTCGGCGCGCCATAACTGAGGCCGCGCGTGGCCGCCTGCTGCACCGCTTCGGTCACATGTGGATGCGCATGACCAGCGATCATCGGCCCCCAGGAACCAACGTAATCGATGTAGTGGTTGCCATCCACATCAATCAGACAGGCGCCCTCGGAGCGTTCGATGAACACCGGTGTACCACCGACGGCGGCGAAAGCACGCACCGGGGAGTTGACGCCACCGGGAATGTGCGCCAGGGCACGCTGCATCCAGATTTCGCTGTCGTGATAATTGTAGTGCTTGCTCATGCTTGTTCCTGTTGCTGTCGAGTTTGCCGGTGCTGTTCAAACAATTGCTGATAACGCTGCACACGCGCCAGCGGATCGGCGGCGTCAAACACGTCGCTGATCAGTGCCAGCAGGTTGGCACCAGCTTGTATGACCAGTGCTGCATTGTCCAGATTGATGCCGCCAATGGCAACCACCGGTAGTCCGAATGACTGCGCTTGTGTCAACGTGGCCGGACTGCAGCGCGGCGCCGCAGGTTTGGTGGGCGATGCAAACAGGCTGCCAAAGGCCAGATAGTCGGCGCCCAACTCACGCATTTGCCGGGCTCTGCGCAGGTCGTTGTAACAGGTACAACCGATAATGGCCTGTGCACCCAGCTGCTGGCGCGCCTGTTGCGGCGACGCATCCGAGCGCCCCAGATGTACCCCATCTGCCGCCACCTGCCTGGCCAGGGCAATGTCATCATTGATGATCAATGGCGTGTGGTATTGACTGCACAAGGCGCTTAGCATTTGCGCCTTGAGCAGCCGCTGGCTTGCACTGCTGCTTTTGTCACGGTATTGCAGCAGGGCGATACCCGCGGCCAACAACGGTTCCAGCACCTTGTTCAGCCGCGCGGCCGACCAGTTGTCCGGGGTCAACAGATACAAACCCCAAATTGGCATGCATTGCTTGCTTTTGCTGGCTGGAATCTGCATATAGGGTGACATGATAGCGCCTTGCGGCGGTGTTCATTTTTGCTATATTACCCAACATTGAATTTCAGGAAGAACCAAGTGACTGCGACGGAAGACTACAAGACATGGATGTGTGTGATCTGCGGCTGGATCTACGATGAAGCCAAAGGCTCGCCAGACGAGGGCATTGCCCCCGGCACACGCTGGGAAGACGTTCCGGACTACTGGACCTGTCCTGATTGCGGCGCCGGCAAGGAAGACTTTGAACTGATCGAGATATGAGAGGAACCAGAACATGAACCAAGCACTGAGTCTTGACAAAAGGCATGCTGTTATCGGTGGCGTTTGCGCCGGTATAGCCAGACGTTTCAACTGGTCAAGGAACGGAACCCGCATTGTCTATGTCGTATTGTCTATTGCTTCTGCAGCTTTCCCAGGCATACTGGTGTATCTGTTGTTGTGGCTGTTGCTGCCGGCAGATTGACGGCAAAATGCGATACTGGTTAGCCCGCCTATTTCATGAAGGCGGACAGTTACTGGTCATATTTTACGGATAAACAAGGCGATAACATTGAAATTTTGCAGAGTGAAGTGGATACGGTTTGTCCTGTTCGAGTTCAGGCCAAATCTGGCGTTGCCCAATACACAATTGAATTGGGAACGATCACCCTTGAATCATAGCTATAGCTATGCTTCTGCGGGCGATCGTCCAACCTGCTTAGCCAGCTTCGCCCTGCTCCTCGAACCCTTCATGAAATAGGCGGGCTAGCCCGGACATCTTTCGAAGACAAACGGTCAGACTGTATATTATTTGTTAAATCAATATGATACGAACATATATATGTTATATTTAGAAACATACGTTATGTTCTTTTCGAACGCAGACCCAAGCTGGCGTCGTCGTTCGCCCGATCTTCCATGAAACATGGCCACAGCTATGTTTCTGCGCAAGATCGAACGAACCAGATGGCCAGCATGAACCTGGGTCTGGAAACCCTCGCGAACTATGCGGGCTAAACGGGCCAACTCCTTCTGTCACATGCGAGATGCGTTTAATCCGATTGTCACAGCAACTGGCAGAATCTGTGCTATAAACGTGCATCGGACATGGAATGACTATGAGTAAAAATTCCCAGGCGTGGGCAACGCCCCCTATCAACTGGACCACCACCGGGTTCTTCATCATCACCAATTTGGCGGTGTTGACCGTCGTGCCCTGGTACGGTTTTAGCTATGGTTTCAGCGGCGTTGAATGGCTGATGGCCGGGTTGTTCTGGACCCTCAACGGCGTCGGTATCACCGCCGGCTACCATCGGCTGTGGTCGCATCGTAGCTACAAGGCCCACCCGGCACTGCGCTGGTTTTTGCTCTTTGTCGGCTCCATGGCGCTGCAAAACAGTGTCCTGATCTGGGCCAGTCGCCATCGCTACCATCACCGCCATACCGACGACAATGAGCGCGATCCGTATTCCGCCAAGCGCGGCGTCTGGTTCTCGCACATGGGTTGGATGGTTCGTGACTGGCCTTCCAGTGACCTGGATTTCAGCAATATTCAGGATTTGACGAATGATCCGATGCTGCAGTGGCAGCATAAACATTACTGGAAAATCGTCTGGGCCACCAACCTCGGTCTGCCTTTGCTCGCCGGTATCATCTTTGGTGACATCATAGGTATGCTGCTACTGGCCGGCTTGTTGCGCCTGGTCGTGAATCACCACACCACGTTCTTCATCAATTCGCTGGCGCATTTCATCGGCAAGCAGCCGTATTCAGATGCCACCACGGCCAAAGATTCGACACTGATGGCGTCCATCACCTGGGGCGAGGGCTATCACAACTTTCATCACAGCTTCCAGAACGATTATCGCAATGGCGTGCGCTGGTGGCATATCGATGTGGGCAAGTGGTTCATCAGCGTCTGCAACTGGCTTGGCCTGGCCTATGATCTGAAGCGCGTTCCCGGCTTCAAGGTGCGGCGTGCACAATTGCAGATGTTGTTCAAAAAAGCCGAAGCCAGCATCGAGACCTCACCGCTGTCACAGCGCTGGCGGGAACATCTGGAGTCTGAGTACGAGGCTTTCAGTAACACCGTGCGCGACTGGCAGCATCTACAGATGCAGCGCATGAATGCGGCCGGCATGAACCTGCGGGATCGTTTTGCCGACAGTGTCCTGCGCACACGTCTGAAAGAGCTGGAATACTCTCTTCGTCAGCAACGCAAACGTCTGCGTCTGCTGCTGCAGGAAACCGCCATGCAGCAACGCGCCTCGGCAACCTGAGCGCTGCGTATGCTGGCTGCCTGTGCGGGTTTGCAGGCAGGTTGGCGCTCATCTGAGCTGCGTACAATCTGAAAACCTTGTTCGCCTGCAGACAGGCTCCTACAACTCGTCGTTAGCTTTGTAGCAGCTTGCCTGCAGGCGATCTTGTATCAGGCTTGGTTTCGCTGGCAGGGCCAGCTCTTACTGACCTATTCGGCTTGCACTGACTCTTGCGGGAGCCTGCCTGCAGGCAAAAATGAGCAGAATTCAAGCTTCGAGATCAATCGCGTGCGACCACGCTCCTACAAATGCATGTAGCTCCCTGTAGCAGCTTGCTTACGAGCGAATCGTGCTCTGCGTGAGCGGAAGCGCCTGGCAAATTCCAATGATCCGCGTCGGTCAACTTTCCAGCACGGCAAAACCAAACAATCGCCTGGCATTGGCAGTGGTGCAAGCGCCGACATGGGCAATGCTCTGGCGACGATGCTGCGCCAGCTCCTGCACGACCCACGGTAACCATTGCGGTTCGTTGCGATGTGTGCGCACTTTCGGGCGCAGGTTTCTGGGTTTCAGATAGGGTGCATCGGTTTCTACCAGCAAACGCTGATCGGGAATATCGGCCACCATCTGTTGCAGTTCCAGCCCGCGACGCTCATCGCACAACCAACCAGTGATGCCGATATGACAATCCAGATCCAGGTACGCATGCAATGCCTGCCGGGTGTCGGTAAAGCAATGCACCAAGATGTCACCGAGTTGATCACGGTGGACGCGCAAGATGGCCTGAAAGTCTTCATGCGCATCACGCTGATGCAGATACATCGGCAGGCCGGTGTCGATGGCCAGCTCGATATGGGCTTCAAAAGCTGCGATTTGCTGTGCTCGCGGTGACAAGTCACGGAAGTAATCCAGCCCGGTTTCGCCCACGGCCACCACCTGTGGCAATTGCAGCAGCTGAGCAAACCGTCGCCCCATGGCACTGTTATAGTCAGCCGCATGGTGCGGATGCAGGCCGGCCGTGGCCAGCAAGTGGCCTGAATAGCGTGCCGCGAGTTCGGCGGCGGCCTCGCTACCGGGCCCACTGGTGCCGGCAATCAGCAACTGTGCGACACCGGCCTGGCGCGCACGCGTTATGACCTCATCGACATCGGCATGAAAACTCTCATGCGTCAAATTGGCGGCTATATCAATCAGCACGGGATGGCAATCAACACGAGATGGCGATCAGCACGGGATAGCGATCAACACGAGATGACGACCAACACGGCTTGACCAGCTGCATGCATGGGTTTTGCGTGTTGGCTATTGATCAGCTTTGGCAGCGGCGACAATGTGGCGCACATCTTCCAGCAATTCATTCACATCGTAGACAATACCATCCTTGATCGTGTAGCGCAGACCACGCTCCCGGCCCGGTTTACCATCGTCCATGAGGCGGTAATGACCGGTGCCATAGAGCAGTTTGAAATTGGCCAGAGGGTTTTCACTGACCACCAGCAGGTCGGCCTTCTTGCCCACCTCAATACTGCCGATCTCATCGGCCATGCCGAGCGCTTCGGCACCATTCAGGGTCGCCGCCTGCACTACTTCCAGGGGATGAAAACCGGCTTCCTGCAGCAATTCCAGTTCGCGGATATAGCCGAAACCATAAACCTTGTAGATGTAACCTGAATCCGAGCCGGTGGTAACCCGACCGCCGTGATTTTTGTAATCGTTGAGGAAGGTCATCCAGCGCTGATAATTGTGTTTCCAGTCGATTTCGTTTTGGGTGGTCCAGTCGAACCAGTAGGAACCATGCGCTTCCGGGCTGGGCTGGAAAAATTTCAACAGATTCGGGTGCGTGTACTCGTCATGCCAGACGGCCCGGCGCTCACGCATCAGGTCGCGGCTGGCCTCATAGATGGTCAGGGTTGGGTCAATGGTGAAATCCAGCGTGATCAACTCATCGCGCACCGCATTCCAGCGTGCACTGCCCGGCGCCGCCGCCTGTAACCACAATTTGCCGGCTTCACCGAAACGGTGCTGCTCGTTGTTGTAGTTGTAATCCAGCGGATAGTCCTGGATCACCTGATCTTCGAACATGGCTTCCGGCAGTCCATACCAGTGCTCCATGGTGGTCAACCCGGCCCGGGCGGAATCCAGCACGTTCCAACGCACCACGTTGAGTTGGGCATGGTGCATGGCGCTGCCGAGATTCTGCTTGTTCAGTTCCTCAAACGCCGCGCGCATGATCGCCGGTGAGGCACCAAAAAACTTGACCCCTTTGGCGCCCCGACGGGCGATATCCTGTACCCATTCGCGGGCCTGCTTGGGTGTACTGATCGGCTCATCGGCACCGAGTCCAAAACCGGCATACGGGATGATGCGCGGGGCGACGATGCTGTTCTCGTTGCTGCGGCGAACATGCTCCAGCACCCAGTCCAGGCCATTGAAACTGCCTGGTTCACGCACCGTGGTAAGGCCGTGTGCCAGCCACAATTTCAGTACATATTCGGCGGACACACCTTGCTCACCACCGCCCAGATGTCCATGCATGTCAATGAAGCCGGGCAGCACATATTGACCGGATAGCTCCATGACCCGGTCATTCTCATCCGCCTTGGGACGATTATCCGGATCGATTTCGGCACCCGGACTGCCGACACTGACCAATCTGGTGATGCGGTCATTCTCGATGACGATGTCCATCGGGCCGGCCGCTGGTGCACCGTTACCTGAAACCATGATGACGCCACGCAGAATCAACCGTTGGAACGGCCCCTCCCCGCGATCACGATCTGGCGCCGACTCGGGCGCGGCGTTTGCCGCAAACGCCAGGCTGATGATAATGCATAAAAGCCACGGGCTAGTCAGTCGTCGCATGATCTTATCCTGTTAAAATGCCTCAGTATAACTTGTCAGCACAGCACCGCTGCACCCAATCGGAAATCTCATCGTGGCCAGAATCTTCATCAACTCCATCCCCAAGAGCGGTACCTATCGCATAGCCAGCTTGCTTGAGCATGCCGGCATGCAAGTTACTGGCCTGCACCTAACCGAAACCCAGGTCTGGGACTATGCTGCCACAGATATTGAACTTGCCAGAAAGAATCCTGACCTGGCTTTACTGCCGAACTATACCCCGGCTCAGGCCTTGCAGGACACGGCGATAAAAGATCATCAGGTGCTGGTGGGGCATTTCGGCTTTAGCATTGGCGGCTGCAAGCTGCTCGAGCCCTACACCACGCTTTTTTTGATTCGGGATTTGCGTGAAGTCATTGTGTCATGGTGCCGCTGGCAGGCGTTTAGTGGTCAAAATCCGGATTTGGCAGCAATTGATGACCCGCGCGAGATGGTTGCACGCCTGATGACCAACAGCGCCGTGCATGTGGCCAGAATCATTCTGTCATTATTGCCCTGGCGCTATTACCTGCCACCTCAGCACATCTTCAGAAACGAGCAAATGAGCGAGCCAGAGTCTATACAAGAACTGCTTGAAACCTGTGGCTTGCAGCTTGATTCAGCAGCGATAGC
>JAJFKZ010000164.1 GCA_021772955.1 Gammaproteobacteria bacterium
GGATAAATAACCTTGTTGTCCTGGGTAATCAATGCATCTTCCAGTGGTTCACTGACTTCAATGCCGTCTACGGTTTCCACCACACCGGCATCAATTTGGCGATTGAGCAGTTGCAGTTGTTTCTTGCGGATCACGGTCAGTGGTACATGTGTAACCGGATCGCATAGTAGGGAAAGTAGTTTATCGTTTATGGTCATTGCTGGATCTGTGTCTGGGATACTGTGCTCATTATAACCTTTCAGCAACCGTGTTCTGCACCATCATGGTGGCTTTGCGTTCGGGTGGCGTTCGTGCAATCTGTGTTGTAACGACTTGATCGCAGCTTTAGTTTGCGCGAATGCGGCTTATAATGTGTGCTGATCCACGCATGAAAGCCACACCATGAGTAGCCAAAATCAGCAGTCAGATGCGCTAGTGGGTGTCATTATGGGCTCACAGTCAGACTGGCCAACCATGCTCAACGCGGTGAGTATTCTGGAGCAGTTTCAAGTCGCCCATGAAGTGCGTGTGGTGTCAGCTCATCGCACCCCGGGTTTGATGGCAGAATACGCAGCGAATGCCGCCGCGCGTGGACTGCAAGTGATCATCGCCGGTGCTGGTGGCGCGGCGCATTTGCCGGGCATGCTGGCGGCCAGCACACGCTTGCCGGTGATCGGCGTGCCGGTGCAAAGTCGCGCGCTAAGTGGTATCGATTCACTGCTATCAATTGCACAGATGCCTGCCGGTGTGCCGGTTGCGACCATGGCCATCGGCGACAGTGGCGCCAGCAATGCCGGTTTGCAGGCAGTGGCAATTCTGGCGCTGCAAGATGCCGGGCTGGCGATCAGACTGGATGAGTTTCGCGCGCGTCAATGCGCACAGATCACCGCCTGGGGTGATCCTCGTGATCACGCCTGAGCCATTCAGGTGAGCGGGTAACATGCAGACACTGGGTATCATTGGCGGTGGCCAGCTGGCGCGCATGCTGGTTTTGCAGGCCGCTGCGCTGGGGGTTCGTTGTCAGGTACTGGATCCCAACCCGGATGCGGGTGCCGGACAATTATGTCAGCAGATTGTGGCTGATTATGATGATATCGAAGCATTGAGAGCACTGTCTGATGCGGTTGATGCGCTGACTTATGATTTCGAGAATGTGCCGGCGGCAGCCCTGCAGCAAGCCAAGCTCGGGACCAAGCTCAGCCCGGGCGTCAGCGTGCTGCATGTGGCTCAGGACCGGCTCAAGGAAAAGCAGTTGTTTCAACAGCTTGGCATTGAGGTTGGCGGCTTTCATGCGGTCAACTCACGCACTGACCTGCTCGAAGCACTCGACCAGACCGGCTACCCGGCGGTGTTGAAAACCCGGCGCATGGGTTATGACGGCAAGGGGCAAGCCTTGCTCCGCCAGCAGGAAGATCTGGAGCGTGCCTGGCAGCAAATGGGGGGCGAGGATCTGATTCTGGAAGCCTTTATCACCTTCCAGCAGGAGTACTCCATCATCGGTGTGCGCAACCGTGCGGGTGAGGTGCGCTGTTATCCGCTGGTGCAGAATGTGCATGAACATGGCGTCTTGCGCTGCTCAAGAGTATCGCTAGCGCAAAATAGGCGTGGCCAGAATAGCCTCGGCCAGAATTGGGACCAGCTGCAAACGCAGGCCGAAACCTGCTTGCATGCCATTGCTGAGCAGTTTGATTACGTTGGCGTGCTGACGCTGGAGCTGTTTCTGTGTGATGGCCGATTGCTGGCCAATGAAATTGCCCCGCGCGTGCACAATTCCGGGCACTGGAGTATCGAAGCTGCGGACTGCTCCCAGTTCGAGAATCATCTGCGCGCGGTACTGGATCTGCCGCTGGGGCCGGTGACCGTCAGTGCCGAGGCATTGATGCTGAATTTCATCGGCACCATGCCCGATGCCCAACAGCTGTTACAGGTACCGGGTTTGCACTGGCACGACTACGGCAAGCAGGCACGCCCGGGGCGCAAGGTTGGACATGCCACGCTGTGTGGAACGGATTTGGCCCAATTTCGGCAACGACTGCAACAGCTTGTGTCCCATCGGCCGTTCACACAGCTGTGGACACTGCTGCAAGATTTACAATGAAACGACGTCATTTGCTGGGCTGGCTGGCCGGGCTGCCATTGTTCAAATCACTGGCGATACAGGCGGATCAGACGTCTGCAGATCAGGAAGACAGTCACAGCAAAGCTCCACAGTCCAGTGACACACCAACTGTCAAGTCAGAGCCTGCTGTGCAGGTCGGCCGCCTTGGCAAACCCAGAATAGCGGTGGTCGGTGCCGGTGCATTGGGTGGCTGGGCCGCCCTGCAGTTGCAGCAGCAGGGCGCGCAAGTGACTTTGCTGGACGCTTGGGATCCGGGTCATACGCGTTCCAGTTCAGGCGGTGAGACGCGCGTCATACGTCATGCTTACAGTGCATTGCATCATGTCAGGTTGGCGGCGCGAGCGCTGCAGCTATGGCGACAAGCGTCGAAAGCATGGCAGCTGCCACTGTTGCATCAGAGCGGCGTGTTGTTTATGGCGGGTCAACAGGGTGCAACATTCTTGCACAACGCAGCGGCCAATCTGCAGCAGGTCGAGATCGAGTATCAGCTGCTGTCACAGGAAGCATTACAGCGTCGCTACCCACAGATTGCCGTTGGTGATATTGAGCTAGCCTTGCTGGAACCGCAATCAGGTTATTTGCTTGCACGTCGGGCTTGTGCCGCCGTGGTCGAAGCTTTGCGACGCGAAGGTGGAGTGTTCCGACATGCGCTGGCACGGCCTGGTCATATATCGGCTGGGCAACTACAGTCGCTGGAACTGGATGGGCAGGGCAGTTTACAGTTTGATCATTACGTGTTTGCCTGCGGCCCATGGCTGGGCAAGCTGTTTCCTGAGTTGCTGCAAAAGCACCTGCAGATCACTCGCCAGGAAGTCTTGTATTTCGGCACGCCAGCGGGCGACCGACTGCATGATGAAACAGGGTTGCCGGTGTGGGCGGATTTCGGCGAGCGCATCTGGTACGGAATACCTGGTAGCGATCGACGCGGCTTCAAGATTGCCGATGATACCCGTGGGCCGGTATTTGATCCAGAACACGATGATCGCCGACTCAGCGACAAGGGATTGGACGCTGCACGCGCCTATCTTCAGCATCGTTTTCCGGGCATGCGAGGTGCTGCATTGATTGATGCAAGAGTATGTCAGTACAGCAATACTCCGGACGGTGACTTCATCGTCGACCGTCATCCTCAGGCGGGCAATATCTGGCTACTTGGCGGTGGCTGCGGACATGCATTCAAGCATGCGCCGGCCCTGGGAGAGCTTCTGGCAACTACCATTATGGCCGAACAGGCCTTGCCGTTGGATTACCGCCTGTCGCGTTTTGATGGCGGTTTAACGCAAACAGCTTGACAAACATCAATCGAAGTTCTTGCCAATCTGTTCAAATTCTGTTAATAATGATCCTCGTAGCTGCTGATGGCTGCTCATTATGTTGTGGTGTTGCCTTGGCAAAGGCCTGATAGTCAATCAAAAACAACAGAGTACGGGGTGCGAATAATGAACAGAACAACCATATCCAATCATCTGATTTTATCGTTGACAGGTATTTTCGTCCACGGCACAGCGTTGCTGTATGTGGCATTGGTCGCGGTGCTGATCAGTACTAGCATACCGGTGCTCGCACAGCAGACAGCAACTGACGCAGGCACAACCGAACAGCAGGATGAAGATGATGAGGACGACTCGGTCGCGCTGGAGCGGGTCATGGTCACATCGCAAAAACGCAACGATGATATTCAGGATATTCCGTTTTCAGTGGCCGCCAAAAGTGGCGAGGAATTGATCCGGCTTGGCGCTCACAACATCGAGGATATTGCCCGCAACGTAGCCGGTTTCTCGATCCAGGACCTGGGTCCCGGGCAGAGTCAGGTAACCATGCGCGGTGTCTCTTCTGGTCAGATCGTGCGCGATCAACCCGGCGTCAAGGAGCAGGTCGGTATCTACCTGGATGAGTCGGTGATTTCGCTGTCGCTGTTCACCCCGGATCTGGAGCTGATCGACATTGACCGAGTCGAAGTACTGCGCGGTCCACAAGGCACGCTGTTTGGCTCCGGTTCGCTGTCAGGCACAGTGCGCTACATCACCACTCAGCCGATATTGGGCTTGCACGAGGGTGAAGTCTCAATGGAAGGTAATCTGGCCGGTGATGATGATCTGGGCGGTAGCTTCAAAAGCATCCTCAACGTCCCCGTCGGCGACAAGGCGGCATTGCGTATGACGCCCTACTTTACCCGTCGTGGTGGTTTCATCGATGCCGTGCAGCCAGACGGCAGCATTGACACTGATGTCAACGACGGCGAGCGCTATGGAGCACGCGTGGCGTTGCGCGTGGAGCCGACAGCAGGACTGGCCATAACGCCGCGCATGGTGTTCCAGCAGGTGACCGCAGATGGTTTCAATCGTCAAGACGCCTTCAATATACTGGCCAACCCGTTCACCACCACCAGGCCACGGGTGTTTCTTGGTGAGCGCGAGCAGTTTACCCAGTTGAAGGAAGAGTTCGATGATGAGTTTTTGCTTCTGGATCTGAATCTGGAGTACCAGTTCGGCAACAAGCTGACCCTGACTTCGGTCAGTTCCTACACTGACCGTGAAGTCGTGCAGGTGCGTGACGGCACCGCTCTGACCGGCAGCATCACCGGTGGCACGATTGGATTGGGTGAGGAGATCTTTACGCTGGATGCACCATTGATCGATACGACAGACATCGAAGTATTTACCCAGGAAATTCGAGTGTCCGGCGATCCAGAAGCACCTTTGCGTTGGGTTGCCGGTGCTTTTTACAGTGACATTCAGCGCGATTATTCCCAGGATCTGTTGGTGCGCGGATTCGAGGATCTGTCAGGGATTCCGACCGTAGGCATACTGAACCCCAAGGATGTGCTGTTTTTCTCGAGGATTCCGTATGATTTTGAACAACTGGCTTTCTTCGCCGAATTGACTTACGCGCTGACCGATCGACTGGATATCACCGTCGGCAGTCGATACTTCGATTTCGATGAAAGCCGCGAACTGAACTTTGACGGCATCTTCGCCGATCAGACCATTGCCCAACCCGGCAAGACCAGCTCCGATGGCTTCTCGCCACGCTTTATGATCAACTATGCTGCCACCGATATGCTGAATCTGAATGCTCAGGTTTCCAAGGGTTTTCGACTGGGCGGTATCAATGACCCGCTCAATGCGCCATTGTGCACGCCGGAAGATCTGGTGACTTTCGGTGGGCGTCCATCGTTTGATGATGAAGAACTGTGGAACTATGAAGTGGGAGCCAAGTCGAGCTTTTGGAATGGTCGCGGAACCTTCAACGTGGCCGCCTACTGGATGGACATTGACGACCTGCAGGCCACCCTGACTGCTGGAACCTGTTCCTCCAGGATCATTTTCAATGTTCCCAATTCACGTGTGCGCGGTTTCGATTTCGAACTGGCATTGCAGCCGACCCGCAACATCAATTTAAGTGTTGCCGGCACACTGGTTGATGCCGAGTTGCGCTCGACCATCACATCGGTGGGGGGTGACGGTATCGAATCCGTGGTCGAGGCCATCGAGCGCGGAAACCGTTTGCCGACCACACCGCGTTTCGAGATCAGTGCTGGCGCCAACTTCAACTGGAATATCGGCAAAGGCTGGGAGGGCTTTCTCAATACCAGCGTTCAGCACGTGGGTTCACGATTCACGCAGATCGGTGATCAGGCTGAGGGTTTTGGCGTGGTCAATATCGCGACCGGCCTGCCCAACAATATCGGCGACGTTGATCAGGCTACTTTTGTGTTTGATCCCAAGCTGCCAGCCTATGAAATTGGCAATGCCAGGCTGGGTTTTCGCAATCCTGAGTGGGAAGTGGCGGTATTCGTCAACAATGTATGGGATTCAAATGCCAAGCTGGCACTGGATCAGGAACGCGGTCGACTCGCGAGAGTAGGTTTTCTCGTTGCCCAGGCACGTACCTTTGGTTTGACTGCTCGGCGTTTCTTCAATTTCTGATAAAACGTGCCGGTTGCCCTTATGCGCGCAACTGATCTGGACTATGACAGCAGTGATGATTTCGCGCGCTCAGCCTGACTGTAGTAACAGTTCAGCAACGCAGTACCGGCTTCAACCTGGTCAGCACGTCGGCCACCGGCGCCCAACGCTATAACGGATAGTCGAATCGTTGCACCCATTTTTCCAGTTTTACGAAATCGGCGGGCAGCATTTCGAGATACTGACGCCAGCGTCCGAACGCGGCATCTGACTAGGGCTTGTGTACCTGTCCGGCGCTGGGGGTAGCAAGGGTTTTGTGGTTGCTGAGCCGCCGATAGTCCAGCATCTGGTCATGCCATGACAAGCCGGGATAATCCACGACCGTTGCCAACATCGGCCTGCAGAATGGATTGACGTCTGTTGTTACAGCTTGTTGTTCAGCCCGTCCCTTTGGTGCGGGTTTTCTTCTCGGCTGCATTGGTCTCCAGAAAGCCTATGATCATGCCGGCGATATCCTTGCCGGTGACGGCTTCGATGCCTTCCAGTCCGGGGGACGAGTTGACCTCCATGACCACCGGGCCGTGGTTGGAACGCAACAGATCCACACCCGCCACATTAAGACCCATGACTTTGGCGGCGCGCACTGCAGTGCTGCGTTCTTCCGGGGTGATCCGGATCACTTCGGCGGTGCCACCGCGGTGCAGATTGGAGCGAAATTCGCCCGGCTGAGCTTGTCTGCGCATGGCCGCGACCACTTTACTGCCAATGACGAAACAACGAATGTCAGCGCCGCCGGCTTCCTTGATGTATTCCTGCACCATGATGTTGGCCTTGAGGCCCATGAACGCTTCAATCACGCTTTCTGCAGCTTTGCGTGTTTCTGCCAACACTACGCCGATACCCTGGGTGCCTTCCAGCAGCTTGATCACCAGCGGCGCACCGCCGACCATCTTGATCAGATCATCAATATCATCAGGCGAGCGACAAAAACCCGTCACCGGCAGGCCCAACCCTCGTCGCGACAGCAATTGCAGTGACCGCAGTTTGTCGCGGGAGCGACTGATGGCGACTGATTCATTCAGCGGAAAGGTACCGATCATTTCAAATTGACGCAACACTGCGGTGCCGTAAAAGGTGACCGAAGCACCAATGCGTGGAATTACTGCGTCAGGCTTTTCCACCACCTCGCCCTTGTAATGAATCAGCGGACGATGGCTGACGATGTTCATGTAACAACGCAGCGTGTCGACCACTTTGACATCGTGGCCGCGCGCCAGTCCGGCTTCCAGCAATCTGGCGGTCGAGTAGATACGTTTGCTGCGCGATAAAATGATGATTTTCATGGTATGAAACTATGGCTTGACGGGATAACCCTGAATGTAGCGACTGCCTGGGTCAACCAGCGCATGATGACTCATGGCATTGCGCCCCAGCAGCATACGATAACGCATTTTTTTGCGGCATGTCAGGGTAATCTCGGCTAACCATTGTGTATTGCCGATCAGGATTCTGGTGTCGATGCAATAGCGCTGTTCCAGTTTGCCTGATGTGTTGCGAACATTGCGAATATTGACCATGCGCGCTTCACAATCTACATAGCGGCTCGGACGCGGTGAGCCGATCGGCACACGAAAACGCAGCCAATCCTGACCGCGTTGGCGAAAAGTTTCCAGATCGGTCACATGCAGGGCCGAAGTCTTGGCGCCCGTGTCGATTCTGGCGCGCAAGCGATTGACGCCAAGATCCGGCATGGCAATCCACTCACAGGCCCCGATTATGATGGTCGGATGTTTCAATGACATGAAGTATCCTGCTGGTTCAGCGCTGGTTTGCTGATGATGATGCCACAGCTTTGCTGCAAGATCACAGATTCGTGCCAATAGTGATGGCTGTGAGTCACCGGCGCTGTAGCTGTGTCGCAAGCGTGTGAACAGTTGTCAGGCCATGATTGTAGCAGCATGACCATAGTCGGCGTCATTCCGGCCAGGGGCTCTGGTGTTCAAGACCGTTGCCATGTTCCAGCAACGATACAGTTGATCCTGTGCAAAAGGGCTATTGACGAGTTTAGTGCATGCAACTGCTGGATTGCGTTACATTATCCATTCATTTGATTTGTGGAGTTTGGTATGCGTGCACAGTACACAGTACATGGTGGTTGGCAGCGTTGGTGCGCTTGCCTGGGTCTGGCATGGATGATTGCGGTGACAGCACCGGCTGCTGTCAATCCGGCCATGTCTGACCAGCTGGAACTGCTGGACGTATTCAATCTGGAGTATGTTTCTGATGTGCAGATATCGCCAGATGGTGAGTGGATCGTTTATGTGCGCCATTTCAGTGATGTCATGACCGACCAGCAGCACGCCAACCTGTGGCTGGTGGATTTTTCCGGACGCCAACATCGACCGTTGACCACCGGCAATTTCAGTGACTCCAGTCCGCAATGGTCGCATGCCGGCGACAAGATTTTGTTTCGCTCCAACCGCAGCGGCAAAGCGCAACTGCACCTGCTGTGGGTGGCCAGCCGCGAAAGTATGCAGCTCAGTAATAGCGCCAATGCGCCGGGTGCTTTCGCCTGGTCGCATGACGATCAGGCGATTGCCTTCAGCATGTTTGTGCCGACCAAACCTGATCGTGTGATCAAGATGCCGAGCAAACCCGAGGGGGCGCAGTGGAACGCACCACCGACGTACATTGATGAGTTGAACTACCGCAGAGATGGCGCCGGTTATCTGCCTGCAGGCAAGCGTCAGCTGTTTGTGCTGCCAATCACAGGCGGTACCCCCAGACAACTGACCAATGCCGAGTTCAACCACGGTAGTCCGGTGTGGAGCCTGGACGACAAGTCCTTGTTGTACTCCGCCAACCAGCATGATGACCGCGACTATGATCCGCTGAATTCCGAAATCCATCGGCTTGATATCGCTAGCGGTGAGGTCACCACACTGACCGATCGCGCCGGTCCAGACAGCGCGCCAACAATCTCGCCAGACGGCAAGCTGATCGCCTATCTGGGCTTCGATGATCAATTCAAAGGCTATCAGAACAACCGTCTCTACCTGATGCAGACCGATGGTAGCAATGCGCGCCTGATATCGGCTGATTTCGAGCGCGCTATCAGCAATATCCAGTGGGATGCTCGCGGCCGCGGGCTGTATTTCCAATACACCGACCAGGGTCATGATTACATTGGCTACATTGGTGTCAACGGCAAATTCAAGCGCATCACAGGCGGGCTCGGAGGCTTGTCGCTGGGACGACCTTACAATGCTTCCAGCTTCAGCGTGACCGGCGCTGGCCGCTATGCCTACACCGTCGGTGATGCTACTCATCCGGCAGATCTGGCGGTGGGTAGCAATGGTGATGATCGTCGCTTGACCCAGGTCAATGCTGATCTGTTCAGCTATAAACAGCTGGGCAAGGTTGAAGAAATTCGTTTCAAGTCGTCGTATGACAGCCTGGATCTGCAGGGCTGGATCATCACGCCGCCGAACTTTGACCCACAACAAAATTACCCGTTGATTCTGGAAATTCACGGTGGTCCGTTCGCCAGTTACGGCGAGGTTTTTTCGACCGAGTTGCAACTGTTTGCGGCCGCCGGCTACGTGGTGTTCTACATGAATCCGCGCGGCAGTGCGGGGTATGGCGAGACGTTCGGCAATTACATTGACAAGAATTACCCCAGCCAGGATTATGATGATCTGATGTCGGGTGTTGATGCCGTGATCGAGCGCGGTTACATCGACCGGCAGCAGCTGTTTGTCACCGGTGGCAGTGGTGGCGGTGTGCTCAGTGCCTGGATCATCGGCAAGACCGATCGCTTCAAGGCCGCAGTGGTGGCGAAGCCGGTGATCAACTGGACCAGTTGGTTGCTGACTGCCGATCTGCCTGCATTTGCAGCGAACTACTGGTTTGATAAACTGCCGTGGGAAGACCCTGACACTTATCACAAGTACTCACCACTGTCACTGGTGGGCCAGGTCAGTACACCAACCATGTTGCTGACCGGTGAGCAGGATCATCGCACCCCGATACCTGAATCCGAGCAGTTCTACACGGCGCTGAAATTGAACAAGGTGGAGTCGGCATTGGTGCGCATCCCCGGTGCGTCGCACGGTATTGCCGATCGACCCAGCAACCTGATCGCCAAGGTGGCGGCCATATTGAGCTGGTTTGACCGTTTCCGTGATCACGCAGTGGAGGCAGAAGCCGAGGCGCCATGATTACTGTCCATCATCTGGAAAAATCACGCTCGCACCGGGTGTTGTGGTTGTTGGAGGAGCTGGGGCTGGAGTACGAGATCAGACACTACCAGCGTGATTCCAAAACCATGCTGGCACCGAAGTCACTGGCCAAAGTGCATCCGTTGGGCAAATCGCCGGTGATTGCACACGCAGACGTTGTCGTTGCCGAAACCGGGGCCATTTTTGAGTACCTGCTGGAGTTGGCAGCTCCCACGGAACTGCGACCGCAAAACGGCACAGCGGCGGCCCGGCAATTTGTGTTCTGGCTGCATTATGCCGAAGGCTCACTGATGCCGCCGATGCTGCTGAAGCTGGTCTTCAATCGCCTGCCAAAACAGCCGATGCCGTTTTTCGTCAAGCCGGTGGCCAAGGCTATCGCCACAGCTGCACAGGACAGCTTTATCAATCCGCAACTGCACAAGCACCTGGGCTTTATCGAAACTGAACTGCAGCGCCAGTCATGGCTTGCCGGCGAGCAGTTCAGTGCCGCGGACATCATCATGAGTTTTCCACTGCAGGCCTGCCGGGCGCGTCAGTTGCTGGACGATTATGCGCAGATCAGCGACTGGTTGCAGCGTTGTGAAGCCCGGCCAGCCTGGCAACGGGTGCTGGCCAGAGCAGGTCAGCTGGTCCTGGATTTTTCCTGATTGCACTTGTCGTCGCCCGGTCAACCGTGTTGGCAGTCGCTCTGGCCCGCCTATTTCATGAAGGGTTCGAGGAGCAGGGCGAAGCTGGCTAAGCAGATTGGACGATCGCCCGCAGAAGCCAGCGGGCCACGCGAGCAGTTCGGTAACGCTCAGAGTCAATGCGCCGGTGCGAATCAAGGTGCGATTCGCAGGCAATGGCCGCTCCCTTGCCAAGCAACGCAACGCCGAGTCGCACTGGTACATTGGCTCCCGGTGGGCCGCCGCACAAGCGCCGTGGGCTGCGTTCCGCTCGCTTGAATTGACTACGGCCAGTCCTGCGCTCGCGCGCCTTGTCCACGGCGCTTGTGCGACGGCTGAGTGTCACCGAACTACTCGCGTGGCCCACTACCCGTAGCTATGCTTCAAGGGCGATCGTTCCCAATTCAATAGTGTATTGGGCAGCGCCAGATTTGGCCTGAACTCGAACAGGACAATCCGTGTCCACTCCACAATTCATAATTTTACTGTTATCGCCTTGTTTATCCGTAAACTATGACCAGTAACTGTCCGCTTCATGAAATAGGCGGGTTAGTCAGCGCATGTTTTTCTGCAGCTGCTGCAGGGCTTCGGCACCGGGGTTGAGCTGGTCAAAGTCAAATGTTGTCAAGGGCTGTTGGGCGGTGCCGGCGATGTCGTGAAAGGACGGCATTTCGGCGTCTATGTACAGCAAGCCGGTAACGATTTCGTTGTCGGCGCGGCGGGCTTCCAGGTATTCCAGGGTACGCGACCGGCTGCTTGGATCAAATTCCGGGTCAAGTTTTTTCAGACGGATGGTTGAGCCGTCGTGCAACTCGACGTTGGTGGTTTCACCAGCGGCGTAATCCACTATGATTTCCGTCGCTGGCGGCACGAAGTCAGCCGCGCTTGATGCGTGCAGGTGATCGCGGGTCCAGGCATAGGACTTGGTGGAGCCGACATGGTCATTGAAGGTCACGCAGGGCGAGATAACGTCTATGACCGCACAACCCGGGTGCATCAGACCGGCCTTGAGCAGCGGCACCAACTGTTGTTTATCCCCCGAGAACGAGCGTGCGGCAAAGCTGCCGCCCAGGGTGATGGCAATGGCCACCGGATTGATGGCCTGATTGAGGTTTTTGGCACCTTTCTTGTTGCTGCTGCCGGGATCTGCGGACGCGGAGAACTGGCCTTTGGTCAGGCCATACACACCATTGTTTTCGATGATGTAGAGCACATTCAGGTTGCGCCGGATGGCGTGTGCGAACTGGCCAAAGCCGATGGACAAAGAGTCTCCATCACCGGAAATACCCACGGCGATCAGATCGCGTCGGGCGGCTTGTGCGCCGGTGGCGACGGAGGGCATGCGCCCATGCACAGAATTGAAGCCGTGTGCTCCGGATAAAAAATAGGCCGGGGTTTTTGACGAGCAACCAATGCCGGACAATTTGATGACCTGCTCCGGTTTTAATGCCAGCTCCCAGAAGGCCTGTACCAGTGCGGCGGTAATCGAGTCGTGACCGCAGCCCGCACACAACGTGGACAGCCCGCCTTCGTAGTCATTCAAGGTCATGCCCAGGGCGTTTTTCTTCTGCCCCGACCAGCTGACTTTGGGTTTGGTGATAAAGCTCATGCCACAGCCTCAGATTGCAGATGTGTCTTGATGCGATCCGAAATCAGATCGGAAGGAATGGGAAGTCCGTTGTAGTGCAGAATCGGAATCAGCTTGTCCTGCTGCACGTGTAATTCCAGCAGCAGCAGACTGCGCATCTGCGCATCGCGGTTTTGCTCGACCACAAACACGCTTTGATGCTGGTCCAGAAAGGCTTGTACCTCGGCGCCGAACGGGAACGCGCGCAGGCGCAGGTAATCGACCTCGCAACCCTCTGCGGACAGCCGTTCCACGGCTTCGGTGGTCGCGCCGTGCGAGGAGCCGAAGGCGATCACACCAATGCTGTTTGGTGACCCGGAGCTGTGCGTTATGGCCTGCGGTACCAGCTTGCATGCTGTTTGCCATTTATCCGTCAGGCGATCCACCACCTGTTGATATTCCGTCGCGTCTTCGGTGTAGCCGCCGTACTGATTGTGACCGGAGCCACGCACAAAATAACTGCCTTTGCGATCCGAGCCGGGCAGGGTACGGTAGGCGATACCATCACCGTCGCTGTCCATAAAACGGTAGAACTTGTCCATGTCCGCCAGGTCTTCATCGTTGAGCACCTTGCCACGATCGGGGCGGTAGTGATCGTCCCAGACGAGTTCGTCCACCATCCAGTCGTTCATGCCGATGTCCAGATCTGACAGCACAAACACCGGTGTTTGTAGCCGTTCTGCCAGGTCGAATGCCTGCACCGCAAGCGTAAAGCATTCGCCGGGATCGGCTGGCAGCAGCACCGGGTGTCGGGTGTCGCCATGTGAGGCATAGGCGGCCATCATCAGATCGCATTGTTGCGTACGCGTGGGCATGCCGGTGGACGGGCCGACCCGCTGAATATCGAATAGCACAATCGGAATTTCGGTGTAATAGGCGAATCCGATAAATTCACTCATCAGCGAAATGCCAGGCCCGGAAGTGGGTGTAAAGGCCCGTGCGCCAGCCCAGCCCGCACCGACGGCCATGCCGATTGCGGACAGTTCATCCTCGGCCTGGATAATGCAGAAGCGGTTCTCGCCGCTGTGCGGATCTTTGCGGTAGCGCTCACAATAGCCCTGGAACGCATCCATCAGTGAGGTTGACGGTGTAATCGGATACCACGCACCCACGGTGGCACCAGCATACAGACAGCCAAGTGCAGCCGCGGTGTTGCCATCGATCAATACCTTGCCAGCGGTCGCAGTCATGGCCTGGGCCTGCACCGGCAGCGGACAGTCAAAATGCGCGCTGGCATAGTCGTAGCCCAGGGCAATGGCCTGTAAGTTCGATGCCGCCAGTTTGGGCTTGGCAGCGAACGTTTCTTCCAGCAGTTTGCGCACGGTGGCGCGGTCTATGTTCATCAATGCACACAGGGCGCCGACATAGGCGATGTTTTTCATCAGCGTGCGCACGCGCGCGCCGGCAAAATTGTCATTCACCAGTTGCGCCAGCGGCAGGCCCAGCACGGTTACGTCCTGGCGTTGTAATTGCTGCTCACGCGGCCAGGTCGAGTCGTAAATCAAATACCCGCCAGGGCTGACTTCGGCCAGATCCTTGCGGTAGGTTTGCGCGTTCATCGCGATCATGACATCGATACGCCCGGTTCTGGCGTTATAGCCGTCCTTGCTGGCGCGAATTTCGTACCAGGTCGGCAGCCCCTGAATATTGGACGGGAACATGTTTTTGCCGGTAACCGGAATGCCCATGCGAAACAGGGCTTTCATCAACAGGCCGTTAGCGCTGGCGGAACCGGTACCGTTGACCGTGGCGATTTTGATGACAAAATTGTTAATTTTGCTGGCTGAGCGTGCTGTGGTCATGCCGAAAACCTGGCCTGGCCCGGGAAGCCTGGATGAATGACGGGTGTTGCGTGGTTTGTGCGCGGTAATGAATTTTGGTCAATCAAGCTGCGCTTCCGGGGTGCTGGACGTGCTTCCATTTACGATCCTGGTCAGTGGCTGGCTGGTGTGTGGTCTGGCGGGGTTAGCTGCGCTTGCATGCTGCATCAGGAACCGCATTTGCGCATGCCGCGCAAGACATCGTGATCACCGGCATAGGCGATACCGAGTGTGGATTTTTGCATATCCCAGGCTGCGGTTGGACAGCGCTCAGCACACAGGCCGCAGTGCAGGCAGACGTTTTCATCCTTGATCATGATACGGCCGGTCTGGGTGAGTTGTCCGGAGGCAAACAGCGGTTGGTCGGGGTTTTCCACTGTTGCGGTCAGTCGTGTTGTAACGTCCACTGCATCACCATCCTCGGTGATGGTCAGGCACTGGGTCGGACAGATATCGATACAGGCATCGCATTCGATACATAACTGGTCAGTAAACACGGTCTGGATATCGCAGTTCAGACAGCGTTCGACTTCACAGGCAGTTTGTTCGGCGTTGAAACCAAGTTCAACTTCGGTATCCAGTTTGCGAAAGCGCTCGACCAGTGACACGTGTTCCATCTTGCGTCGGGCGGCCGGCTCGAAATCGTTGGAGTAGCTCCATTCGTGGATCCCCATCTTGCGCGAACTCAGGTTCATGGTTGGCGGCAGTCGATCGGTTACGCTCAGGCCGTGCACATAATTATGGATCGAGATGGCGGCCTGGTGGCCGTGCTCCACCGCCCAGATGATGTTTTTCGGACCAAATGCCGCATCACCGCCAAAAAACACACCGGCGTGTGTCGACTGGTAAGTGTCTGCAGCGCAAACCGGTTCGTCCCACTGGTTGAATTCAATGCCGAGATCGCGCTCGATCCACGGAAACGCAGTTTCCTGGCCGATGGCCAGAATGACGTCGTCTGCAGCAATGAATGTTTCACCGGTCACCCGCGTCGCGGTGATGCGGCCCTGATCGATGTCGTATTCCATCAGCTCGAAAATCATGCCCGTGAGTTTGCCGTTTGCAATGACAAATGCTTTCGGCGCATGGTTGATGACTATCTCGACCTGTTCTTCTTCGGCATCTTCCAGTTCCCAGTCGGAGGCTTTGAAAAACTCGCGTGGCTTGCGCGCCATGACCTTGACATTCTCCGCACCCAGACGCAGGCTGGTACGGCAGCAGTCCATGGCAGTATTGCCGACGCCGATGATCAGCACACGCTGGCCGATTTTTTCGACGTGTTTGAAGGCCACCGATTCCAGCCAATCGATACCGATGTGGATGTTGGCGTCACCTTCTTGTCGCCCGGGGATAGCCAGCTCCTTGCCCTTGGGTGCGCCGGAGCCGACGAACACCGCATCGTAACCTTCCTCCAGCAGCGCGCGCATGGATTTGACTGCTGTCTGCAGTCGCAAGTCCACGCCCATATCAACGATGTGGTTGATTTCCTCATCCAGAACCTGCGCTGGCAGGCGAAACGATGGAATGTTCGAGCGCATCAGTCCGCCGGGCTTGTTCAGGGCCTCGAAAATGGTGCAGGTATAGCCCAATGGCAACAGATCATTGCACACGGTCAGGCTGGCACAGCCGGCTCCGATCAGCGCGATGCGCTTGCCGTTTTTGTGTTTGGGGATGGTCGGCAGTAGCCCGCTGATGTCGTCCTTGTGATCGGCGGCAACGCGTTTCAGGCGGCAAATGGCGACCGGTTTGTCATCGACACGTCCGCGCCGACAGGCCGGTTCGCAGGGGCGATCGCAAACGCGGCCGAGAATTCCGGGAAACACATTGGATTCACGGTTGACCATGTACGCATCGGTAAACCGGCCCTGGGCGATCAGGCGGATGTATTCGGGCACGTCGGTGTGAGCGGGACAACCCCACTGACAATCCACCACCTGGTGGAAATGGTCCGGATTGCTGGTATCGGTTGGCTTCATGGTCACACCCGGCGGGTCAGCTCAGCTGCTTGATGGTTGTCGCAAAGCATAACCTATGCAGAGACAGGATGAAACAGTTGACCGGCAAGCACGACAGCTAACGGCCGCACACGCGGACAAGGTTCAGCAGGCGCGACTTACTACTGCCTACAGAAACAGCCACATACGGCTGGTGCTTTTGGCGTTCGTGGCAAGGCGTCGGAGCGGCAGCTGTAACACAGTCTGCAGCGAGCAACGACAACGCCATCCACGGACGTTGAGGGTAAAATTTTGCGCAACACTGAATGGGGCAATGATATGAAGCCACTGCATGACTCGACATGGGCGAAACGCGCTATATGGATAGTTATGCAGAATTTCCTTTAGTTGGTATCAGCAGGCTTGAGCCGCGTAGCTGAGTACGATAGCGAACAGACAATCTGCGGCCTGCACTGCACACTGACACCATGACCACGTGCCATGGTGCATCAGTGGTTGCAAACGAGGAGCTAGATCATGAACCTGACATTGAAATTCAACCCCAGCCAGCAGCAGGCTGCGCCGACCATTAGGCTGTTATTGGCTGTGCTCGGTATTTTGGCGATCAGCGCCTGTGCGGTGGTGCCAGACGCTCCAAACGAATCCCTGCGAGCTGCACAACAGGCCATCACCAATGCCGAACGGGCACAAATAGTTGCCGATGCCATGCCGGAACTGACACAGGCGCGGCAAAAGCTTGCCGAAGCTAACACTGCGGTGCAGCAAGAACGTATGGTGCTGGCCGAGCGTCTGGCACACGAGTCACAGGTGAATGCCGAATTGGCACTGGCGAAATCAGAAATGTTCAAGGCCAGAACAGTCAATAGAGAAATGCAGGCAAGCATCGACGCATTAAATCAGGAAATATTACGCCAAGGTGGAGGTAGCCAATGAACACGCTGACCCGTCAATATTCAAAACATCTCATCATCATCACGCTGTTGGTGATGGTGACCACTGCCTGCACTACTGCGCCAATCCGGCCGGCCGGGGCTGATAACGTGCGCAGCAAATTGACCCAGTTGCAGTCTGACTCACAACTTGCCAGTCGTGCGCCGCTGGCCATTGAGGAGGCCGAAGCAGCGGTCATTGCCGCCGAAATTCCGCGAGATGATTTGTCCTTGAGTAGTCATCTGGTGCTGATGGCGGATCGCCAGATCGAGGTAGCCAGAGCACTGGCCCAGGCCAGGCTGCTGGAAGATCAGCGTCAGGCGCTGGTGGAACAACGTGATCGCGTGCGTCTGGACGCCCGCACCCGGGAAGCCGATGCCGCCCGTCGTGATGCCAGAGATGCCCGTTATCAGGCCGATCTGGCGCGCGGTGATACCAGACTGGCGCAGACCGATGCCGACATCGCCCGCAGCCGTGCCAGCAGTGCGCGCAGTGAAGCAGAGCTGGCCAGAATCGACGCCGAGCGTGCGCGTCAAGACGCCAATCTTGCACAGAACCAAAGTGTTGCTGATCGTCGGGACGCGCTGCTCGCACAACAACGTGCAGACGAGCTGCAAAGCCAGATTGACATACTCAATGCCAGGAACACAGACCGTGGTCTGGTGGTCACCCTGGGCGATGTGTTGTTTGAGACTGGACGTGCGGATCTGAAAGGTGGCAGCGTCAAAAATCTGAATAACCTGGCCGACTTTCTGAACAAGTACGAAAATCGCACTGTACTGATCGAAGGCCATACCGATAACGTTGGCGATGAAAACTACAATCAGGGTTTGTCGCTGCGTCGTGCCGATGCGGTTAGAAGTTATCTGATCAGCAAGGGTGTCAGCGGTAGCCGCATGAACAGTTTTGGCATGGGCGAAACGACACCGGTGTCCAGCAATGATTCAAGCACCGGCCGTCAGCAAAATCGCCGTGTCGAAGTGATTATTGCCAATGAGGCGATTGCGTCCAGGTAAACCAATCCAGACCAGCCAGACTACGCACCGGCCAGACTACATCAAGGGCGTTGGCGTCAATAACGGAGTTGCTCTGGCTGACTGAAGTTACCACACCCGCACAGTCCAACTGTGCGGGTTTTTTTATGCCTGCTGCTGTCATGTACGACGTGCTGCCCCGACCACCGCAATGGCAGAGCCTGAGCAAGACCAGACCGACGGGTGTGATCTGCGCTGCGAATGAGCATCCCATTTTGATCTGCAACGCAACGGCTGTGCGTACTTGGCAGGTGTTGATGGACCGTCATACACTGCAAGCGCAAGCAACCGCCCGGGAGTTTGCCCGGGCGGTAAGGCCGCTATCTGCTACTCGCTCAGTGGACGATGAACGGCAACCTGCACATCGCCTGCGCAGATGCCCTCGTTCGGCTCATCCGGGCCACAGCCAGCCCCGGGATTGGATAGAGCAGCTTCCAGCAGTCCTGCGTCCGCCAGCGGCTGGGCCGGGCCGTGGCCCTGCACGATCAAGTGAATCTCGGCCTTGTGCGGGTCGATAATGCCCGGACCAAAAAGCATGGTCTGTCCACCGGTTTCTTCACCGACAAAAGCATGGGCAGAGAACTGAATCCGCCCATAGGCATCACTGACTTGCCCGTTGCCGCCGAATACCGATGCTTCGACTGCCTCAACAAAAAGATCGGGCTCTGCACAGCGATTTCCAAGCTCAGGATCTCCGGCGGTACAAAATGCCGGGTTGTTGAACACCAGCCACCACATGGTATGAGCACTATCCGGGTTCAGTCCGGAAGTGGACAGTGTTGCGGATGCTCCGTGTTGATTGCGGATCAGCGTGGAAGCTGAATGGGGTATAGGCTGAAGATTCTGAGTGAGGTCAACAACCGTTGTGTGGCTCATGGTCACCATACCGGCCTGGTTCGGGGTGGTAACTCCTTCATCTGGACCACCTCTGGGGCAGGTGACACCGATCAGCAGATCCAGCAATGTGCAGGGTGGGCCGTTCTGGGCCTGCACGGCTGCTGGTAAACATGCCAATAACAGCAACACGGACAACAGCTTGAATGGGTAATGATGTAGTGTTTTCATGAGATGGAACCTCCTTACTCTTACATTTTAGTTGGCGCACAAAGCGCGCAAGTGATTGGTAAATCAGCGCTTATCAGTAACCGCGCTTGATGTTTTCCAATCCGTCAATAATTCATTCCAATGCCGCTGATTACCTGATTAAACGATGATATCGACTTGATATTATTGTCGTACCGGCACTATTGCCGCTTGCCGGACTAGCCCGCATATTGCATGAGGGATTCGGATTTTAGGGGAAATCTGCCAAAGTAGTTTGGTGCATCGTCCGCAGAGCTTTAGCTGGCTAAGGTTCAAGGAGGATGTGCCCAACTACGACGGCAGATTTTTCCTAACACCGAATAGGACAAACTGTACTTTTGCAATTTCGATCAATTTCGTTATAACTTGTTGGTGTGCATACGCTTTTCTTACCTGCACGTCCGTCCTCGTGCAATATGCGGACTAGTACCAAACGTTGCTGATTGCTGACTGGGCGGCCTTGTGGGCAGAAGATTGCAGCGCACTATTCAGCTTGATTGTCATGACGACAGATCCCGCCTTATTCACCACTCCCTCTACTGCGACGCCGCCAGACCCCGTATCTGCGCCGTTGCGCTCGGTCGTGCAGCTGCACAGTATCGGCGGGTGCCCGCGGTCGTGAAATGTCCCATCTACAAAACCTCGGATCAAGTCCGGGGCAGGCCCTGGTGACGTCTCGTGACGAACGGGAGGTGAATAAGGCGGGCTACCGGCAGGTTGTGCACCGGGAATGTGGTAATGAGAATCGATTCGCATAATTTCATTCTTCTTCAGATTGGTGCTATGCTCGTACATCTGGCCTTTGTAGAGGGTATGGCCGTGCTGAATTGGGTGGCAGTTTCTAACGAGGAGGAGTCGGATTCCGGGTTTTGGCTGGATGGTTTAAGGATCGAACCGAGTGCGGGCTGCATCAGCGGGCCCGGTGGAGAGCAGCGGGTCGACCCCAAAGTGATGGCGGTATTGGAGCTGCTGGCAGATAATGCCGGGCACGTCATTACTCGTGAGCAGTTGCTGGATAGCATCTGGACAGACAGAGTTGTGACCGATGATGTGGTATCCCGCTGCATCTATCAGTTGCGTGGCCACCTGAGTTCAGCTGGAGCTGACAAGAAGTATCGGCTGCTGATCGAGACCCTGCCCAAGCGCGGCTATCTACTCAATGCAACGGTGGTCCGGGACGAACAGCCCATGATGCAGCGGCGTACGCGTCGTTACAAGCGCCTGATTATGGCACTCGGCATCCTGTTGCCGACGCTGATCATGGCCTGGTGGTTACTGCAGCGGGCCGATTCAGCTGCGCTGCAAAATTCTGTGGCGCTTGCTCCGAAAACCATCGCGGTATTGCCGTTTTTGGATCTGAGTCCTGAGAGCAATCAGGGGTACTTCGCTGACGGAATTGCCGAGGAGTTGATCAATGTGCTCTCGCGGATACCTTCATTACTGGTAATTGCCCGGTCGTCGTCATTTGATTTCAGGGGGAATAAGGCAGACATTGCCATGGTGGCGGCAAAGCTGGGCGCAAATCTTGTGCTGGAAGGCAGCGTGCGAACTGACGGTGAGCGGGTGCGGGTCACCGTGCAGTTGATCGATGTCATCGGAGAAGTGCATTTGTGGTCGCAGACCTACGATCGAAAGCTTGCCGACGTGCTCGTTATTCAGGATGAAATCGCGGCGAGTGTGGCCGGGACATTGCAATTGGTTTTGAATTCTGCAGTGCAAAGTGCCGGGAATAGCCACGTAGATGGTCGCGCCTACGCGAGCTTTCTGCATGCGCAGTTTCTGTATAACCGACGTGGGCCAGGTGATTTAGGCCAGGCCGTGGCCTTGTATCGAGAAGCCGTGGACCGGGATCCGAGCTTCGCACGCGCCTGGGGCGCTATGGCTGGTGCGTATTACATTCAGGCCATTGAGGGCGAAATCCCCTTGCGAGCAGGCTTTGAACTGCTCCGCGAAGCCGCCCGTCAGGCGTTGGTTCTGGATCCGAATCAGCCCGAAGCCCTGGTACGCATGGCCATTTATATGCGCTGGGCCGGCGATCAAATAGCCTCCCGATGGTATTACCAACAAGCCATCGAACATGGAGGTAATCAACCCTTGCTGTTGGCAACTCAGGCTGGTGATGCGATCTACGCAGGCAACCCGCAGCTGGCAGTTGAGTTCGGTCGCGCTGCTTTGCAACTCGATCCACTGTCGGTGGCCTGGCGCGCTAACCTGGTGGCCTACCTGATTGCAGCAGATAATCTCGATGAGGCACGGGCCGAAGTGACCAAGGCATTGGCACTGGCCGTCGCTGGTGATATGAAAGATTCCATTGGGATTCTGCTGGTTCAAATATGTGTGCTGCAAGGCGATCTTGCTACGGTCGTGGCGCAGGTGCAGGAATTTCCAACAGGCTGGCAGCGGGAATTTGTCCTCGCGCTATTACGATCGGCGCAAGGCGATTTTGACCGTGCCGATGTGCAGATCGCGAAACTGGCCGCTACTGAAAACCATTTGGCTATTTTGCACCTGGCCGAGCTGTATGCCTATCGAGGTAATACCGAGGCGGCCTTTGCAACTCTGGCACGATTGGGAACAATACGCAGTTCGGGGTCAGCGCTCAAGGATCACCACAGCTACTATGGTAATCTGATGGTGTCGCCGTTTCTGCGGCCATTGCACAAGGATCCGCGCTGGGATGAGTTGCTGTCTGCAGTGTCAACCAACAGCCAGAAATTCCTGTGATAGCTGAACTATAGTCGCGACCAACCGCAGTGAAAAATTGAGGTCAGGCCTTATGCCTGATGCACTGACCTGGTCTCGGCAACAGCAAACCCTGCGCAAGATGAGACCGACGGGTGTGATCTGAGCTGCGAATGAGCATGCCATTTTGATCTGCAACGCAACGGCTGTGCGCGCGTGGCGCATTAATTGACATGCGGCCGTTGCCACGAACTATGCGCTACATTGAATAAGTCTTTGATATCGAAGTCAGGCCGATCTGCAACACAGCCTGCTGGTGAGTGATCTGGTCGCATTTAGCGTTTCGGGCAAGCGCCGTATTTGCTATGATTAAGGGCTGTCTTTTAGCAAAATGGTGATTAATGTGAATCCGACCCGTACTTTTCTGATGAGCGCAGCAGTTCTGATGCTTGCTGCCTGCGGTGGTAATGATCAGGAGTCTGCTGCAACTGACGCTGCCGAGGCTGCCAAGCAGGGCCCTGCAGCTACTGACAAGAGCGAAACCGCGGCTGCTGATGCAACCGGCAATCCGTTCTATCAGGTTTCCACGCTGCAATTCCAGATGCCGCAGTTTGACCTTATCAAAGATGAACATTTTGTGCCGGCCATGGAGCGCGGCATGGAAGAACATCTGGCGGAAATCGAGCAGATCGCCAACAACCCTGAGCCGGCGACCTTTGACAACACCATCGTTGCCATGGAGCTCAGCGGGCAGTTGCTGGGTCGGGTTACCACGGTGTTTTTTAGTCTCACTGGTGCCGACACCAATGATCAGCGTGAGGCCATCCAGCGCCAAATGTCACCCAAGCTGTCGGGGCATCGCGATGCCATTCAGCTGAACCCGAAGCTGTTTGCTCGCATCGACAAGCTGTATCAGACACGCGCTACGCTGGGTCTGGACGCCGAGCAGCTGCGTCTGCTGGAAGAATCCCATCGCGATTTGGTCCGTGCCGGAGCACAGCTGACGGAACAGCAGAAAGTTCGTCTGCGTGAAATCAACACCGAATTGGCCAAGTTGGGCACTACGTTTTCCCAGAATGTCCTCAAGGAAGTCAATGCATCGGCACAGGTGCTGGATAGCCCCGAACAACTGGCTGGTGGCACTGATGCACAAATAGAAGGTGCCGCTGACGCTGCCAAAGAACGTGATTTGCAAGGCAAGTACGTATTGCCGCTGATGAATTACAGCAGTCAGCCGCAGCTGGCCTGGTTGGCTGATCGGGCCACCCGTGAGCAGCTCATGCAGGCTTCGTTGACGCGTGGATCGAGAGGCAACGAATTTGATAATCGCCAGAATGTGGCTGATATTGTTGCCCTGCGCACCGAGAAGGCAAACATGCTCGGCTATGACACCTATGCTGATTACAGCCTCGAGGTCACAACGGCAAAAACCGTTGCCGCAGCCTCGGGCATGCTGGCCAAATTGGCACCGGTAGCGGTGGCCAATGCGCGCAAGGAAGGTGCGGTATTGCAGGAAATGATCAACGCGACAGAGGCAAAGCCATTTCAACTACAGTCGTGGGACTGGCCGTATTACACCGAAAAAGTACGCCAGCAAAAATACGATTTTGACGAAAGCGAGATCAAACCCTATTTCGAAATGAACAGCGTGCTGACCAATGGCGTGTTCTTTGCGGCGGAAAAGTTGTTTGGTATCACCTTCAAGGAACGCCCGGACTTGCCGGTGTACCATCCTGATGTGCGCGTATTTGAAGTGTTCGATCATGATGGCGAAGCAATGGCGATTTTTCTGGCCGACTTCTACGCACGTCCGTCCAAGCGCGGTGGAGCGTGGATGAATGCCTATGTATCGCAGTCTGGTTTGATGGGTACATCACCGGTGGTCGCCAACCATCTGAACATACCAAAACCGCCAGAGGGCGAACCGACCCTGCTGACCATGGATGAAGTTACCACCATGTTCCACGAGTTCGGTCATGCGCTGCACGGCATGTTCTCCGACGTCAAGTACCCCAGTGTTTCCGGCACTTCTGTGCCACGAGATTTTGTCGAGTACCCTTCACAGGTGAACGAAATGTGGGCCACCTGGCCGGAGATTCTGGAACACTACGCGCTGCACTACAAAACCGGCGAACGCATTCCGCAGGCGTTGCTGGATAAAGTGATCGAAGCAGAAAAATTCAACGAAGGCTATCGCACCACTGAATACCTGGCCGCCTCGGTGCTGGACATGTGCTATTACACCCGCACCGCAGATCAGCTGCCAAGCGGGGATGACATCCTGGCCTTTGAAGGCAAATGCCTGAATGATGCCGGTTTTGATTATGCGCCGGTACCAACGCGTTATCGCAGCACCTACTTCTCGCATAGCATGGGCGGCTATGCTGCCGGCTACTACTCCTACATCTGGAGTGAAGTGCTGGATGCCGAGAGCGTCAAGTGGATGCACGAGCACGGCGGCCTGAAACGCGCCAATGGTGACCACTTCCGCGCCACCTTGTTGTCCCGGGGCGGGACCAAGGATGCGATGGAATTGTTCCGCGATTTTGCCGGCAAGGATCCTGATATCCAACCGCTGCTGGAACGCCGCGGTCTGATCATCGAGGAATAACCCGCATATTTCATGAAGGGTTCGAGGAGCAGGGCGAAGCTGGCTAAGCAGGTCGGACGATCGCCCGCAGAAGCATAGCCGTAGCTATGGTTCAAGGGCGATCGTTTGAGGTGCAACGCCAGATTTGGCCTGAACTCGAACAGGACAAACCGTATCCACTCCACTACGCATAAACTCACCGTTATCGCCTTTCTTTATTCGTAAAATATGACCAGTTACTGTCCGTCTTTATGA
>JAJFKZ010000165.1 GCA_021772955.1 Gammaproteobacteria bacterium
GGTTTTAGGAAAAATCTGCCGTCGTATTTTGGCACATCCTCCTTGAACCTTAGCCAGCTATGGCTCTGCGGACGATGCACCAAACTACTTTGGCAGATTTCCCCTAAAATCCGAATCCCTCATGCAATATGCGGGCTAAGGGTAAAAACACCAACAAAGGATGTTATTACAATGGGTTCCAGGCAATTACCAGCAACGAGTTTTCTGATACCGGTCCTGAATGAGGCTGCAACGATTGTGCCGCTGGCGCAGCAGATCATGGCGGTGACCGCAGGCAGCCTGATCGAAATCATTTTTATTGATGACGGTAGCAGCGACGATTCCTGGGCGAAGATCACCACACTGGCCGCCGAGCACGAGGTCATCAAGGGTATTCGACTGCGGCGGAATTTTGGCAAGGCGCGAGCACTGTCTGCAGGCGTTGAAGTCGCGAGCGCTGCGGTGCTGATGACGATGGATGCTGATCTGCAGGATGACCCGAACGAGATACCGCAGTTTCTGAAACAAATCGAACAAGGTTATGACATCGTGTCCGGATGGAAAAAAGATCGGCGCGATCCACTCGGCAAGACCATTCCCTCGAAGCTGTTCAATTTTATTACCAGAGTCATCAGTGGTGTCAATCTCAAGGACTTCAACTGCGGTTTCAAGGCGGCACGCACCGAGGTGTATCGCAATATCCCGTTGTACGGAGAATTGCATCGCTATGTGCCCGTGCTGGCGCATGCGCTGGGCTACAGCTATTGTGAGATTCCGGTAGTACATCATCCGCGTCGTGCCGGTAAATCAAAATACGGCCTGGAGCGTTATGCCAGAGGGTTCATTGACCTGATTACCGTGATTGCGATTACCCGTTTCGGTCAGCGTCCGGCGCATCTGTTTGGCGGTGCGGGCTTGCTGACCGGTCTGTTCGCCGCCGGCATCATGCTGTACCTGCTGGTCATCAAGTTGTTCATGCATGTGGCAATTGGAGACCGGCCGTTGCTGATGCTGGGCGTATTGCTGGCCATATTATCGGCGCAGCTGATGACCCTGGGTATTCTGGCTGAAGTGATCATCAACCGGACCAGTGGCCCGGAATCTAAAACACTGATCGCGGCAACTGCTGGTCTCGATCGGTAACCATGGGGGCAGCGGCATCAGCGCCCGGTTGGAAGCTGCGTGGTGGCGCCTGGCACGTCTTGCTGCTCGCGGTAATAACGCTGGCATCACTGCTGGCTGCACTGCTGCTGGGTGATGTTCAGATTTATGCCAGCGCAATGCGGCAAGTGCAGCCGGGGTTATTGGCGCAGGTCATCGCGCTGGTGCTGGTATCCAATCTGTGCCGGGTATGGCGTTTGCGAGTGCTGGTTGGTGCCATGGGGCTTGCCGCGCAGCCGAAAGCCGATCAGGCTGATGAGCAGGCCGATGTTGATCAGCATGCCACGCAGCGGGGAGCTACTGGCATGCGTGGCCTGGAATGGCTGCATACGGTGTTTTTACATCAATTGGCCGCGCAAGCGCTGCCGGTGAAATCCGGCGAAGCCGTGTTGCCATTGATCCTCAGTCGGCGTACCGAATTGAGCTTCATGCAGGCCCTGGGCTTGTTGCTTGCCTTGCGCAGCATCGACTTGCTGATGCTGTTGACCCTGTGTGCGCTCAGTATCAGCGTGGCGACCGAATTTGCTGGCCGGTCGGCGCAGCTGGCCACAGGTGCTGTGCTGCTGTTGCTGCTGCTGACCGTGAGCATGCCGGTGCTGGCTCGGCGCTTGTATGCTTATGGATCAACCAGCCAATTGCCAGTACTGCGCTGGTTGCAAAGTCTGCTGCACAGCATGGCACATATCCCGCTGCGCCAATTCGTCGAGGTCCTGCTGATTACGGTGCTGCTGTGGCTGGCCAATCTGCTGGCGTTTTACCGTGCCCTGACCATGCTCGACAGCACCGTGACTCCGGGCTTGAGCGTGCTCGCCGCCACGGTCAGTAATGTGGTATCCGCATTGCCGGTGCAGGGGCTGGGCGGTTTTGGTCCGGCCCAGCTGTCGCTGGCAGGGGTCGTGCAGTATTACGGTCATGAATTCGAGCCGGCGTTGCTGGCCGGATTGATCGTGCAAAGCAGCGGCCTCGTGGCGGCATTGCTTGGGCTGGGGCTGGTGTTGCTGGGCTCTTTTATTGGCTTGGTCGCAGGCAAGGTTCGCTGAGATGTTGCGGCAGCTGTATGTCAGGCTATTGCGCGGCAGCAAAAAAATGGCTGCCCGGCTTGGTTTGCTGGCCTGGCTGGAGCGGCATTCGCACTGGCGTCTGGCACGCTGGCTGCGCTCGCTGTTTGCCATCTATGACAGCGACGATCTGATCTATCTGGATTTGGCCTGGTGGACATTTACTGCGCAGTCGCTGGTGGATGCGTTTCTGCGCGACAAACCGTACGCCAGCGTGTTCGAGTATGGTGCAGGGGCCAGCAGCGTCTGGCTGGCGCGCCGTGGCGCACGACTGGTGAGCGTGGACCATGATGCTGCCTGGATAACAAGGTTGCGCCCGAAAGTGGCACTGTATCCGAAACTTGAACTGCGACATGTGCAGCCGACCAGATCCGCGCGCCCGCGCATGCGTTCCGGTCACGCTGATTGGCAGCAGTTTGATTTTTATGATTATGTCAACGAGATTGACACCGTCGATGGACAGTTCGACTTGATCGTGATCGACGGCCGTTGCCGCTGCGAATGCCTGCAAAAAGCGCAGTTGCGGTTGAAACCCGGCGGCATGATATTATTCGATAACGCATCGCGCAAGCGTTACCGGGCGGCGTTGCATGCCGTCGCCACTCAGGCAGTGGCCATGCAGACCATTGCTACGCGTGGCTTGACGGCTTGCTTACCATATCCCGACGCGACGACACTGTTCATCAACACTGCTGCCGAGCAATTTGACGCAACACTTGAGGCCGAACATGGAAGCGGCTGAGCACGCGGTCATCGGTACCAGCATGACCTGGTTCAAGGTGCTCGTTTTTACCACCCTGATGTTGCCGGTGTTGCTGATCATCTACGCTGGCGTGAACGACATCGTGTTGTATCTCGACGCAGCTTATTATCTGCAGCAGAATCTGGTGCACGAGAGTTTTGTGCTGGTGGAACCGTCCAGCCGCAGCGTGCAAGTTCTGCAACAGTGGCCGGTACTGTTGGCGATCCAGCTTGGTGTCGATGATCTGCAGGCAATGAAGTTGATTGCCGGTTGCTGGAATCTGCTGTTGCCGTTGACACTGACGGCGTTGATCTACCCGATCATTCCCGCGCGCTCAAAATGGCTGTTTGTGTTTCCGCTGGCGGCCTACGTGGGCGGTTCCCTGGCGTCATTTTTTCCTACCATCACCGATGCGCCGCCTGCCAGCGGGTATTTCTGGTTGCTGATGTTCATGGTGCTGTACGCTGAACGCTTGCGCTGGGGTTGGCTGGCAACCTTGCTACTGGCGCTGCCGGCCATGTATCTGCATGAATCACTGGTGTTTCTGGGGCCGCTGTTGCTGATTGCTGCAGCATTTCGGCTGCTGCACCCGGATGGCGCGGGTCGGCTGTCACCCGGCCGCGTCAGAACAGCTTTTTATGTCATTTTGATCGTGTGTTTTCTACTCGCCACAATGCTGGCGCTGCAACACATCATTGAGCCGCGTTCGGTGGCAAACAGAAGCGGTTTTCTGACTGGATTGCTGGAGTTCAAGTGGTATTCGTGGCACGGGGAAAAATTTAATACCGCCGCCATTTTATCGGTTTATGGATTGCCGTTGATGTTTTTGTTGTGGCTGGGATCGCAATTCGCGCCGGCATCATTCAATCGCCATTACGCTCCATTGCTGATCGTCAACCTGGGTTTGCTGTTTGCCGTTTTTGCGCTGGTGCTGGCGGTATTGATCGCCAATGATGCCCGCTTGTATGGTGTTGGTTCCCAGTTTGCCGCGCGCGCGCATGCCACGCTGGTCTCGTTTCCGCTGGCGATCCTGTTGCTGTTGAGCGTATTCCGGGGGGCTGTTGCAAGCCCGTTGTATGTGCGCGGCATGGCAATTTTGCTGGTGTTGATGTCGCTTGCGTCCTGCCTGTCGCACTATTACGGCATCAAGCGCTGGGATCAGTTCACCGACGCCTTTCAGGCCAGTCTCGGTCGCCACCAGGGTTATGTGTCCTGGTCGCAGGCATTCTCTGAAGTGCCGTACATGTACGAGTTTGGATCAGCGTGGACCAACCAGATTACGAGTCTGATGCTGTCCAGGCACGGCCAGGTCGAGGCCATCATCGACAACCGGCAGGGCTTGAATTTTATTGATGTGTTCGATCCCTGTGCCCTTGCAGCACTGCCGGATTCGACTTATTTTGACTTCAGCAGCTATCGGGCGCATGTCCGCAATGGCGTTTGTCGCGGCGTAGCGCAGAAGTTTGCCGCACCACTGACCAGCGCCACTGCCTATCGAATTGATTTCAAGGATACACTAGCGGTCATGCAGATGGCTGAGCTGGTCGGTTTCTCATACGCAGAACCCTGGGGCCGGTGGATCGAGGGCGATCAGGTACGACTGTTACTGACACAGCCATTACCCCAACATTTCACGCTGCGCATCACCGCGCGCAGCTTCGCGCCCGACAGCGGCCAACAGGTCACGGTAGCTATCGGCAAGCAGCAGGCACGGTTTACACTGACCCAAGACAGTCACGACTACCTGATTCCATTCCATCTGCAGCAACCGGCCGCGACGATCAGGTTCCAGATTCCAGCACCCACGCAGCCTGCGGATTTGGGTAGCAATGCTGATCGCCCACGCCAGCGTATCGGGCTGATCGCGATCAGCATCGAGCCTGCGGCCACGGTACCCCCAGCGACGGCGCCGGGTGCGGTTCCAGCGCTGCCGGATCAGGACTAAAGTCATGTTTGCGACGACAACAGGATACCTGTCATGAAGATAAGCGTGTTCGGAAGTGGCTATGTCGGCCTGGTATCGGCAGCCTGCCTGGCAGATGCCGGGCATAGCGTGCTGTGCGTGGATGTGGATGTTCAGAAAATCGAGCAGCTCAAGCAAGGCATCATGCCGATTTACGAACCTGGTCTGGAGGATCTGGTACAGCGCAATGTCGCCCAGTGTCGGCTGCAGTTTGGCACTGACAGTCAAGCCGCAGTGAAGTTTGGAAAGCTGTTGTTTATCGCCGTCGGCACACCGCAGGACGAGGATGGCTCTGCTGATTTACGCTATGTACTGCAGGTGGCACAGGTCATCGCTGATCACCTGGACGAGTACAAGCTGATCATCAACAAATCCACCGTGCCGGTGGGTACCGCGAGCAAGGTGCAGGCGCTGATCCACACCACGCTGCAGCGACGTGGGTCGACCGACGCATTTGACGTTTGCTCAAATCCGGAATTTCTCAAGGAGGGCGCAGCGATCGAGGATTTCACCAAGGCCGCGCGCATCATCGTCGGTACCGACTCGCAGCGGGTGATCAGCCTGATGCGTGAATGTTATGCGCCCTACAATCGTAACCGCGACAAGATGATGTTCATGGATGTGCGCTCGGCAGAGCTGACCAAATACGCTGCCAATGCCATGCTTGCCACCAAGATCAGTTTCATGAACGAGATGGCCAATATCGCGCAACGGTTGGGGGCCGATATCGAACAGGTGCGCCAGGGCATCGGCTCTGATCCGCGCATTGGTTACCACTTCATTTATCCGGGCTGCGGATATGGCGGAACCTGCCTGCCCAAGGATGTGAAAGCCTTGATGCACACAGCCAATCAGGCCGCTTATCAAGCGCAATTGCTGCAAGCCGTGGAAGCAGTGAATCTTCGGCAGAAATGCTGGGCGTTTGAAACGCTGCAGGCGGTATTTTCCGGTGCTCTGAGCGGTAAAACCATCGCCGTGTGGGGGCTGGCATTCAAACCCAATACCGATGACATGCGCGAAGCTTCGAGCAGGGTCTTGATCGAGGCGCTGTGGTCAGTGGGTGCCAGGGTTCGAGCCTATGATCCGAAAGCCACAGCTGAGGCGAGAAGACTTTACGGTGAACGCGCTGATCTGGAGCTGTGTGCAACTCAGGAAGACGCGGTAGCCGGTGCTGATGCCCTGGTGATCTGTACCGAATGGAAACAGTTCAGAGCTCTGGATTTTGACTGGCTCAGGGATCAGCTGCGCTCGCCGGTGCTGGTCGACGGTCGCAATCTGTACCAGCCGCAGGAATTGCTGGCGCATGGCTTGCGCTATTTTGCCGTTGGCCGTGGTGAATCAATCCATTCGAGTTGAGTCAGTTCGTGCGTTTCACTGCGGCCTGATAGTAGTATTGGCTTGTATGCGCAGATATAGTACAATAATGGTTCTGATTGATGGCGCTGCATCCACGACCCGCCTGCAGTCAGCATTTGTCTACACACCGAACAGGTAGCACATTGATTCGTATCAACAAACTGACCGACTACGCCATGCTGTTGTTGACCCGACTGGCAGATCAGTCCGGGCAGTTGCAAAGTGCGCAGCAGTTGGCCAGTGCAGCCGCACTGGAATTGCCCACGGCCAGCAAGGTGCTGAAACTGCTGAATCAGGCCCAGTTACTGGAGTCGGTGCGCGGCGCGCACGGCGGTTATCGCCTGGCCAAAAGTGCCGACGACATCAGTGTGCTGGATGTCATTTGCGCCATTGAAGGCCCGCTTGGCATCACCGAATGTTCTATCGCACCGGGTCGCTGCGACCACGAGGGCAGTTGCGGCTATCAGGGTAACTGGCAGCTGATCGAGCAGGAAATCCGTGGATTGCTGTCGCGCCTGAGCCTCAATGACATGCGGCGGCCGTTGCAGCTGGGGTTCGTGTCATCCGGCTCTCATCCCATTCCGATCACTCTGCGAAACAGTTGATATTATGAGTAATCCACACATTGAACAACTGCTCGAAAGCAGCTACAAGCACGGTTTTTATACTGATATTGAATCCGATACAGTACCGCCGGGTCTCAGCGAAGATGTGATTCGGCTGATCTCAGCCAAAAAACAGGAACCGCAGTGGCTGACCGATTGGCGCTTGCAGGCCTACCGGCACTGGTTGACCATGACACCACCGGACTGGGCCAGATTGAGTGTGCCGGAGATTGATTTTCAGTCCATCTCCTATTTTTCGGCGCCGAAGAAAGATGCAGATCGGCCACAAAGCCTGGACGAGGTTGACCCCAAACTGCTGGAAACCTACGACAAGCTTGGCGTGCCGTTACATGAGCGAGCGCGGCTGGCCGGGGTGGCCGTGGACGCGGTATTTGACTCGGTTTCGGTGACCACCACGTTCCAGAAAAAGCTGTATGAGGCCGGTGTCATTTTCTGCTCATTTTCTGAAGCGGTGCGTGAGCATCCGCAGCTGGTGCAACAGTATCTGGGCAGTGTGGTACCGCAAGGTGATAATTTCTTTGCCGCTTTGAACTCGGCCGTGTTCACCGATGGCTCGTTTGTGTACATCCCCAAGGGGGTGCGCTGTCCGATGGAATTGTCGACCTATTTTCGTATCAATGCGATGAACACCGGCCAGTTCGAACGCACGCTGATCATCGCCGAGCCCGGCAGTCACGTCAGTTATCTGGAAGGTTGTACAGCACCGATGCGCGATGAGAATCAGCTGCATGCTGCCGTGGTGGAGTTGATTGCCCAGGAAGACGCCGAGATCAAATACTCGACCGTGCAAAACTGGTATCCGGGTGATGCAAACGGCAAGGGTGGAATTTACAATTTCGTTACCAAGCGTGGTGACTGTCGCGGTGATCGTGCGCACATTTCCTGGACCCAGGTCGAGACCGGCTCGGCCATCACCTGGAAATACCCCAGTTGTGTGCTGCGTGGCGATGATACCTACGGCGAGTTTTATTCGGTGGCACTGACCAACAATTACCAACAGGCTGATACCGGCACCAAGATGATCCACCTGGGTCGCAACAGCCGTAGTCGGATCATCTCCAAGGGTATTTCTGCAGGTCATGGCCAAAACGCATATCGCGGTCTGGTCAAGGTTGGAAAAAAGGCCGACAACGCACGCAATTTTACGCAATGCGATTCACTGCTGATCGGCAAGCACTGTGGTGCACATACTTTTCCGTACATCGAAAGCCAGTGCCCTGGCGCCAAAATTGAGCACGAGGCCAGTACCTCACGCATTGGTGAGGATCAGTTGTTTTATTGCCGCAGCCGTGGCCTGGACGAAGAAACTGCGGTGGCGATGATTGTCAATGGCTTCTGCCAGGAAGTCTTCAAGGAACTGCCGATGGAATTTGCGGTGGAGGCACGCGCGCTGCTTGAGGTTAGTCTGGAAGGCGCAGTGGGTTGATCGTCATGCTGAGGGTATCCACAGATTACACCGAATTCGTTGCGAACAATTGCAATGAATGCGGCAATCCAGCCATTTTCAATAGTATTGTCGTTGTTGTAAACAGGTTGTAGGAGCCAGCCCTGCTGGCGAACGAATGCAACAGGGTCCCAGTATATTCGCCTGCAAGCAGGCTGCTACAGATTGCTCTGTTCAAGTCGGGGCCGTTTACCTTAATAATTCGTGCAATAGAGCTGTGAATAATAGCCATTGCACATTGCTTACCAACATTGGGATGTCAAGAACTACCGTTTTAAACATTGGACATACAAGCCATGCTGAAAATTAAAAACCTCCACGTTGAGGTAGACAACAAGCTTATTCTGAATGGGCTGGATCTGCACATGGGTACCGGCCAGGTGCATGCCATCATGGGACCCAATGGTGCCGGCAAGTCGACGCTGGGTTATGTGCTGGCTGGTCGGGATGGCTATCAGGTCACTGCCGGCAGCATCGAGTTCATGGGTCAGGATCTGCTCGCCATGTCGGTGGAGCAGCGTGCCATCGCCGGCGTGTTTCTGGCGTTTCAGTATCCGGTGGCAATTCCGGGGGTCAACAACAGCTATTTCCTGCGCACCGCGGTGAACGCGAGGCGGGTCGCGCGTGGTGAACAGCCATTGGATGGGATGTCGTTCATGCGTGTGTTGCGTGAACAGGCCAAATTACTGGACATGGATGCCAAGCTGCTGCAACGCTCGGTCAATGAAGGCTTTTCCGGTGGTGAGAAAAAGCGCAATGAAATTCTGCAAATGGCATTGCTGGAGCCGACCCTGGCAGTGCTGGATGAAACCGATTCCGGGCTGGATATTGACGCATTGCGAATCGTCTCCGAGGGCGTGAACCGCTTGCGCAGCACGAATCGATCGATGCTGGTGATCACCCATTATCAGCGCTTGCTTGAGCATATCGTTCCTGATGTCGTGCACGTGCTGGCCGACGGCAAAATTGTTGCCAGCGGTGGCAAGGAACTGGCGCTGAAGCTGGAAGATCAGGGTTATGCCTGGTTGCAAGACGAACGCGAATCGCGCCAGGCATCATAAACCCGCCTATTGCATATAGGCGGACAGTGGATGGCGAACTTTCTGAAAAACAAGGAGACAGAAGTGCATACACACACACTGCTGTGGGTACGAATTGCACTGCTTCTCGAACCCCACATGAACTATACGAGTTGATCATGACCGAGCTGCTGGAACAACTTAACCCGCCTCAAACTGCTGCACTGCATGCGGCACAGCGCGCTGCTGCCAATCAGCAGTTGCAGCGTCTGGGTCTGCCGGATCAGCGCAGTGAGGCCTGGAAATACACGCCGTTGCGAGCCTTGTCGACGATGCAATTTGACCGCAGCGACAGCATTCCGGAGACGGCATTGCGGCAGCTGGCAGCAGCGCTTGTAGAGCCACCCGATCAGGCTGCCGATGACCCCACTGCAATCATTGTCATTGCCGGCGATCAGTGTTTGCTGGTGCACACGCCGGATTGGGTGCAGTCAATGGCTGAGTTGTTGCGCACCGACACCGACACTGCAACTGGGCTGCTGCAGCCAGATGCGCAAGTGCGCGAACAGGCATCCGACAGCTTCATCTGGATGAACCTGGCGCAATGCAACAATGGCGTGATGATCGCTGTACCGCCGGGCATGAAACTGGATCAGCCGTTGCACATTGTGTATGCCGATCCCGCCGCCGCCTCGCAGTCACAGGCTGCGGCCAGCGCCAATCATATTCGCGTGCACATTCATTGCGGCGCAGCGTCAGCCGTCACAGTGATAGAACATTTTGTGCACGCTGGTACGAGTTTTTCCAATATCTACCGCAGCATGGAAGTCGATGAGCATGCCAGTCTGGATTTGCTGCAGCTGCGTGCTGCTGGCGATGCAGCGGTGATGATCGAGCACAGCCACATACTGCAGCAGGCCAGCTCAAGTTGCCGCCTGTGGGCGCTGGATACCGGTGGCCGCCTGTCACGTCAGGAAGTTCGCTGCGCATTGCAGGGCAAGAACGCCGATTTTGCCCATCATGGCTTGCTGCTCGGACACGGGCGGCGGCACATGGATCAGCATGTGATGGCCCACCATAGTGCTGGTGATTGCCGCAGCAGACAACTGTTTCGCAGCGTGCTGGCGGACAAATCCAGGGCGGTGGTCAACACTGCCGCATTGGTCGGCAGCGGTGCTGATGGCAGCGATGTGCAGCAGCACACGGCCAGTATTCTGCTGTCGGCGAATGCAGAAATGGACGCCAAGCCGCAGTTGGAGATTCTCGCCGATGAGGTGGTCGCAAGCCATGGCGCGACCATCGGTCAGCTCGATGATGATGCCCTGTTTTATTTGCGTAGCCGGGGGCTGACCACGGCCCAGGCACGCACCATGTTACTGCGCGGGTTCGTGCAGACAGTGCTGGATACGCTGCCAGAAGCGCTGCGCATTGCGGCCGTGGAGCGTGTTGTCGCGGCACAGCTGGAAATGCTGCTATGAGCGCGGTCATGAACAAAAATGAGCAGCAGGTGCAGCAATGGCGCGATGACTTTCCGATCCTTGCGCGCCAGGTGCATGGCAAACCACTGGTGTATTTTGACAGTGCGGCCACGGCCCAGCGACCACGGCAGGTGTTGGCGGCGATGGACGACTTCTACCAAAACCACAATGCCAATGTGCATCGCGGCGTGCACAGCATCAGTGGTGAAGCCACCGATTTGTTTGAAGCTGCGCGCCGCAAGCTGGCGACGCACATCAATGCGGCGAGTGAACGCGAAGTGATTTTCACCCGTGGCAGCACCGAAGCCATCAACCTGGTGGCACAAGCCTACTTGCGTCCCTTGCTGCAAGCCGGCGATGAAATTCTGATCAGCCACATGGAGCATCACTCCAATATTGTGCCGTGGCAGCTACTGCGTGAGCAGACCGGTGCGGTGTTGAAAGTGATTCCGGTAACCGATCAGGGCGAGTTGGATACGCAGGCCCTGCCGGGGCTGATTAATGCACGTACGAAAATGCTTGGGTTGGTGCATGTTTCCAATGCGCTGGGAAGTATCAATCCGGTGCGGGAAGTGTGTGCGCTGGCCCGGCAACATGGCGTGACCACGATCATTGACGGTGCCCAGGCGCTGCCGCATCTACAGGTTGACGTGCAGGCTCTGGGTTGCGATTTTTATTCTCTGTCCGGCCATAAAATGTACGGTCCAACCGGTATCGGTGCATTGTACGGTCGTGAGCAGTTGCTGGAGGACATGCCGCCCTGGCAAGGTGGCGGAGAAATGATCCGCACGGTCAGTTTCGAGGAAACTGTCTGGAACGACCTGCCAGCCAAGTTCGAAGCCGGCACACCGAATATTGCCGGTGCCATCGGTCTGGGAGCGGCGGTGGATTATCTGCAGGGGATTGGACTGGATGCGATTGCCGCGCACGAGCAGGACCTGCTCAGTCATGCCAGTGCCGCGCTGCAACAGATCGATGGTCTGCGCATTATTGGTCAAGCCCGCAACAAGGTCAGCGTTATTTCGTTCGTCATTGACGGCGTACATCCACATGATCTGGGTACCATCGTTGATCATCATGGCTTTGCCATCCGCACTGGCCACCACTGTACCATGCCGTTGATCAAGCGCTTTGGCTTGCCGGCCACCGCCCGCGCGTCCCTGGCGCTGTACAATACCCGGAATGAAATCGACCGCTTCATCCCGGCGCTCAAACAAGCCTGCGACATGCTGCGCTAAGCCGCAGCCGAAATCCATGCTCGGCTACAGTCAGGCCTGATCCAATGCTCAGCCAAATTTATCAGACCAGCATCCTGCAACACAATCGTGCCCCGTGCGGTTACCGTGAACACCTGCCGGGTGGTTGCCAGGTGCGTGGATTCAATCCATTGTGCGGTGATGAAATTGTGCTGGGCACGGAACCAGCAGTCGATCACACACATTTGCATCAGCTTTGGTTCAGTGGCGAAAGTTGTGCCATCTGCACCGCTTCGGCCTCGCTGATGTGCCAGCAACTGCAAGACATCAAACTGTCCAGGGCAGCACAGTTGGCACATGAACTGCAGCACTGTCTGCAACGAGATCAGGCACTGACGGCACCGGAGCTGTCGGCAATGGCCATCTTTGCCGAGCTGCGGCAGCTGCCGAATCGCAAAAGCTGCGCCACACTGCCGTGGATCACGCTGCTGGATTTACTGGATCAGCTCAGGGCAGGTCGACAATCGGAACCAGCGGCCATGACAGCGACCAGGCACGATCAGGCGGGATCAGCAACATGAGTGACTGGATCAAGGTTGCCGCCATCGCAGATTTGCTGCCTGGTGAACACAAGGTGATCGAGACAGCGGAAGCCGATATCGCCGTGTTCAATATTGATGGTAATTATTATGCCATCGAGGACGTGTGCACTCATGATGGCAGCGAACTGACCGGTGGCGGCATGGACGGCTATGAGATTATTTGTCCACGTCACGGTGCTCGCTTCGATGTCAGATCCGGCATGGCGTTGACGCCACCGGCTTATGAACCCACTGCTACCTTTCCGGTCAAGATCGATGACGATAGTGTCTATACACGCGATGATCGCGATGATTGAAACCCGGCTGGCTGCTGAAACGATGATCTTTCAGATCGCCGGATGCATTGCACTACGCTGATTGCAGCTGGCTTGATCCGCCAGCTGTCGTGACCTGGCTGCACCTGGTTGATCAAATGGACTGGATACCGGCCTGCGCCGGTATGACGGGAGGTTGATCAGGCGATGAAACTCGCGATCACCCTGCAGAGGTCGTGCGGCGACAGTAAATGGCGTGTACGGTAACCCGCAACGCGGTCGGGAACCAGTCAAAAAGATCCACAGATTACACAGAACATCCACCCCCGGCACAGGCCAAAACGAAGCCGTCATACCGCAGGTGTCGCTATGCGACTATCAATTACGTGTATAGCGACACGCAACGCAGCCGGTATCCAGTTCATTGTAATCGTCGCGTTTGTGTGCGCCTGCCTGTGTGTTCACACGCAGACAGGTGCTGGCTGCTGGCAAGAAAAAATCAGAATCAATTAAAAATGTCGATAGAAAACATTCTGGATAAAAACCCCCGCTCGCCATTTTTACCGGTCAGATAAGGGTGTTGCGGGTCATTCAGCTGCAGAACCTGTTTGGCGTCTGCGGCCAGCTCGGGCATGTCCAGCAAGGTGTAGGCTCGGGCCATGGTGGCCAGCGCGTTGTTGATGGATGAAGTTTGCGGGTAGGTTTCCAGCACAAACTTGGCACGGTTAACGGCGGCCACGTAGGCCTTGCGACGGATATAGTATCTGGCAACCTCGACCTCATAGGCGGCCAGGTTGTTTCGCAGGAAAACCATGCGTTGGCGCGCATCCGGTACATAGCGGCTTTGCGGATAACGCCGGATCAACTCGGAAAAATAATCAAATGAAGTCTTCGCGTTGGCTTGATCGCGGGTGGATATTCGCTCGGGAAACATGCGGCTGAGAAAGCCGACGTTCTGCTCGTAATAGGTCAGGCCACGCAGATAATAGGCATAGTCGACGTTGGGATGTGTGGGGTAAGTGCGGATAAAACGCTCTACGGTGGCGGTCACGTTTTCCGGCTCGCCGGCTTCATGGTAGGCGAAGGCCAGATCCAGCTGCCCCTGCTCAGCATAGCGACCGAACGGATAGCGATTGCGCAACTGCTTGTACAGGGTAATGGCCTGATTGTAGTTGCGGGCTGACAGAGAATCGCGAGCCGCCTGATACAGCTCTGCAGCTTGCTGGTCCTCCTCGACCAACTCATCCTTGCCGCCACAGCCATGCAGCAGCAAGACCACCATCAGCGCAGCCACCCACCGGGACAAGCAGACCAGTTTCAACTCATTCGAGGTATTATTGTGCATGTCGGTCATAATCTTTGCTTTCTCAGGTCGTTGATTCTAACATCAGCAGCAGACAGCCTCACGTCAATTGTGCCAGAATTGTGCCAGATGAATTCCTCGCCACCAGACTCAGCAGATAAAGCAGTATGCCGACAGGTACAGGTCGAGCAGCGTCATGCTGGCCAGCGTTTCGACCAGGCGGCAGCTGACATGTTCAGCGATTTTTCCCGCAGCCAGCTGCAGCAATGGATTCGCTCGGGCGATCTGCGCCTGGATGGTCGTGCCATCGCCAAACCCAATCACCGGATCGCTGGCACCGAAACCCTGAGCCTGAACGTCACGCTGCAGGCGCACAGCGACGATCAACCCGAGGCCATCGAGCTGCAGGTATTGTATGCCGATGAACATTTGCTGATGGTTAACAAGTCCGCCGGGCTGGTGGTGCATCCCGGTGCCGGCAACCCGACCGGCACCCTGGTCAATGCCTTGCTGCACCGGTATCCGGATCTGGCCAGCCTGCCACGCGCCGGTATTGTGCATCGCCTGGACAAGCTCACCAGTGGCGTGCTGATGGTCGCCCGCAGTGATGAGGTGCGCTTGCGCCTGATCGAAATGCTGCAGGCGCGACAGGTCAAGCGTTCCTATCTGGCGCTGGTCTGGGGACAGCCGGATGCGGCCAATACCATTAATGCGCCGATCGGTCGACACCCGGTGGATCGCAAGCGCATGACCGTGCACAGTCACGACAGCCACAATGCCAAGCCAGCGGTCACGCATTATCAAGTGCGCCAGCGCTACGCACTGGTCAGTCTGCTGGATGTGGATCTGCAGACCGGGCGCACGCATCAGATTCGTGTGCACATGCAGCACATTGGTTTCCCGCTGGTGGGTGATCCGGTATATGGCCAGCGCATTAAAAAGCTGCCCAGCCGTTCGCAATCCCGACCCACTGCGCCAAGTCTGCTCCAGCTGCAGCAGTTTTCACGCCAGGCGCTGCACGCCCAGCAGCTGCGATTGCAACACCCGATCAGCGGCGAAAAACTGGCTATCAGCGCAGCGCTGCCGGAGGATCTGCAAACACTGTTCAAAGCGTTGGACGACGAGTCGTCAGGTTAAGTATGGCTGGCATCCAAGTCGCATCAAAGTCTGATGGTTACCTGCATGCCGACTGGCCCGCACCTGCGGCAGTACGCACCCTGGTCACCACCCGCAGGCATGCGCAAGGCCACAGCCGTGGTCGTTACGCCGACTTCAATCTTGGTACCAACACGGGAGAGGATGCGAGCAGCGTCGCTGCCAATCGACACTTGCTGGCGACTGGCTTGCCAAACAAGCCGATCTGGTTGCAACAAGTGCATGGCACGGTGCTGGTCAATGCTGCTCAGGCCGGACAGTCAGATCAGCCGCTGCCGGCCGATGGCTGCTGGGCCAATCAGCCAGGGCTGGTGTGTGCGGTTTTGACCGCAGATTGCCTGCCGCTGTTGCTGTGTGATCGCCAAGGCACAACGGTTGCTGCCGTGCATGCCGGTTGGCGGGGCCTGTACGCCGGTATCATCGGTCAGGCGGTGGCGCAAATGGCGGTTGCTGCCGAGCAGCTGATGGTCTGGCTGGGGCCTGCCATCAGCCAGCGACATTACCAGGTCGAGGCGGAGTTCCGGCAGCGCTTTGTTGCGCAATCTGAAGCCAATGCACCTGCTTTTACGCAAGCTGCAAACGGACTACATGCTGACTTGTATGAGTTGGCCAGAATACAACTGCGGGCGCTGGGCGTCCCTGCGATCTACGGAGGCAATCATTGCAGTTATGCTGAGCATGAGGATTTCTACTCGTACCGGCGCGACCAACAAACCGGCAGGCAGGCCAGCATGATCTGGTTGCAGTGATGGCGATGTGGTGCAAGCCGGTGCTGGTGTCGGGCCTGTTGCTGGCGCTGTTGCCGGTGTGCTGGTCAGCTGACAATGCCGACTGGGTCGGCTCCGATCGTTGCCAGTCCTGTCACCAGGACCGGCATGACAGCTGGCATCAGACCTATCATCGCAGCATGACCCAGGTGGCCACAGCAGAGACCGTGCTGGGTGACTTTGATGGCCAGCCAAGAACCTGGTGGGGCATGACCATCCGGCCGGTCAAGCGCAACGGTCAGTTCTGGTTCGATTATTACCGCACGCCGGAGGATCGTCAGCCGATTGCAACGCACCGTATTTACCGCACGGTTGGTTCGCATCGTTATCAACAGTATCTGACGCGAGATGGCGACAGCGCTGCCGGCAATCACTACCGCCTGCACATGCTGTGGCACATTGAAGAGCAACGCTGGGTGCACATGAACGCGGTGTTTCTTGGTCCCGATGATCAGAGTTTTGATCGTCAGGTCGCATTGTGGAACCAGAATTGCATCTTCTGCCATAACAGCGGCCCGCAACCGGGTCTGCAAAATTACGCCGAGCTGCAGGCCAGGGCTGAGCGTGGTGAGCCGGTCAATCTGGATCAACAGGCCAATTATGTGTCTGCCGTGGCCGACCTGGGCATCGCCTGTGAATCCTGTCACGGCCCTGGTGCCGAACATGTGGCGCGCAATCAGAACATTATTGCCAGGCAGTGGCATCGCCTGGTCGGGGATAAATCCATAGTCAACCCGGAAGATCTTGATCAAAAAGCCAGTGTCGAAGTCTGCGCCCAATGCCATGCCCAGCGTGCACCGAAGCCGGAGCTGATCAAAGACTGGATCACCAAGGGACCGGCGTATCGAGCAGGTGGTGATCTGCTGGCATCGGTCGACCCGGTCTGGATTGATACCAGACCACCGCCCGGCAGTTCTGCAGACATGTTTCGTTTACGTTTCTGGCCGGATGGCACGCCCAGACTGACCGCCTATGAATATCAGGGCTTGACCCAGTCGCAATGTTATCTGCAGTCCGACAGTCTGACCTGCAATAGTTGTCACAGCATGCACGGTGGTGATCCGGCCGGCATGATGACGGACTGGCAGCGCAGCGATGCGCCCTGTCTGGAATGCCACCAGCAGTTTGCCGACCAGCCCGAACAACACACCCGCCACGCGCCCGACACTGAAGCCTCGCGCTGCGTCAGTTGCCATATGCCGAACATAGTGTACGGCGTCATGACGATGCACCGTTCACACCGCATCGAGTTGCCGCAGCCGGCGCAACATGCGGCACAGCAGCGCCCGAATGCCTGCAATCTGTGTCACCTGGACCAGACCTATGCCTGGGCGCAGCAGCAAACCGAGCAGCTGTGGCCGCAGTCAATAAAGTCTGATGTGCTGGTCAACGACAGCGTACCTGCCGGCATTTATGAGCTGTATGCCGGCGATCCGGTGCAGCGTGCGCTGGCGGCCTGGTCCTTGCAGCAGATGCTGCGGCGGACCAGCACACCGACATCAGCCTGGGATGGCATGTTGCTGGACACCATGCAAGTCGATGCGTATCCGGCGGTGCGGCGTTTTGCCGAACTCAGCCTCCGCGAGTCCATGAATTCCGGTCAAACCAGTCAGACGGTCCTGGTATTGCTGGATGCGTATGACTTTCAAACAGGTGCCAATGCTCGCAGCACTGCATTGCGCCCCATCCGGCAATGGTTGGAACAATCCACACAAGGGCATTTAAACAAGCAGGTAGTTGACTGGCAACTGCCCGAAAATCTTGAATTATTGCGTCGGTTGGGGCGCAATCGCTCACATAGAATTGAAATAGGTGAATAGCTATTCGCGGCTGAGAATGAGAATCTATTTGATTTTCAGCACAAATGTAGTATGCTTCTATGGTTGTATAACGGTGTTGAATCTAGCGAGGAATAAAATGGCTCATCTAGTGAAAGGAATCTGTGTCTATGTTGCTTTGGTCATGACCCTGAGTGGTTATACCAATGTATCTAGTGCTCAGCAGCGTAGTAATTATATTGTCAAGTTTCAGGAACTAAGCTTGGTCGAACAACTTGCACAACTACCGTCAGGACAGGTAAACACAAGATCTGCAACCACCGGTAGGATGAAGCTTGACATGCGATCGTCTATTGCACAAAACAAGCTTGCTGAGCTCCGCGCTGTGCAGGATCAACACATTGTAGAAATTGAGCGATTGCTTGAAAGACAGATCCCACTGACATATCGCTACGATGCTGCGATCAATGGCGTCGCAATCTCGTTGTCAGCAACTGAGGCTGCACAGATTTCATCATTAAATTTCGTCAAGTGGGTGCAGCAAGAAAGAATTGATGTACTGGGTACAGACAGAGGGCCGGAGTTTATTGGTGCCATGGACATTTGGGATGGGTCTGCTACACCCAGCGGCGTTGGTAATCAGGGCGAGGGAATGATACTCGGTATCCTGGATAGTGGCATCAACACGACACATCCGTCCTTTGCGACTATAGGTGACGATGGATTTAGCGTTACAAATCCACTGGGTGCAGGAGTTCATCTTGGCAACTGTAACCCCGGAGGACCAGCTACAGGCACGCAAGTAACATGCAATGACAAGCTGATTGGAGCCTATGGGTTCGCTGATGGGCCGGAGGATAACTTTGCCGATAGTGGGGGTCATGGCTCACATACTGCGAGTACTGCAGGTGGAAATATTCTTGCTGGTCCATTTGTCGATCAAACAAATAGTAACGCTTTCAATGTCTCGCAGATTAGCGGTGTTGCACCGCATGCAAACATCATCGCCTATGATGTCTGTACTGCAGGTTGCCCGAATACCGCAACAACAGCTGCTATTAACCAAGCCATTTTGGATGGTGTCGATGCTATTAATTTTTCAATTGGACCAACTGTAGGAGGGCGTGGCATCAGCCCATGGACTGACAGCAGTGACCGTGGTTTTCTGGATGCGCTTGGTGCCGGAATATTCGTTGCAGCAAGTGCGGGTAACACACGACCACCAACAGATAATCCCAATCCGGAAGCGGACGTGTCACATCGTGGCCCCTGGATCATGACAGTCGCCAACAGTACACATGACAGGGTTAATTCAAACAGTGTCAGCATTACTGAGGCTGGTGCTCCTGCAGAGCTGACTGATATGTTCGGGTTGTTAGGCACAGGGCCAGTCTTAGCTGCCGATATCAATGCACCAGTAATTGCGGCATCCAATGTTGATGCTGCTAATTTTGAGGGTTGTAACGCATGGACTGGTACACCGTTTGCTAACAGTATTGCCTTGATAAGCCGTGGATCATGTAATTTTGCAGTCAAAGTTGACAATGCTGCAGCCGGTGGAGCTGATGCGGTAATTGTATTCAACAATGCAAGTAATGTGCCCATTGTTATGGGCGGGCTTGAGGCTACAACTATTTCATCTGTAATGGTAGGCCTACAGAATGGGCAAAATATAGAGAGCTTTTTAAGTGTTAATCCTGGTGCATCCGGAGTGATTGATGCGGAGACAATCGTTTCGACAGACCCGGCATCAGGGAATGTATTGAATGCTTCTAGCCTGCAGGGGCCAAATCTGGATTTTGATCTGACCAAGCCTTCTATAACTGCGCCTGGCACAAATATCTTTGCTGCCAGTGCAGACAATGGAACCGGTGTTTTCAGATTTTTATCTGGCACTTCGATGTCAGGACCACATCTGGCTGGTTCAGGTATTCTGATGATGAAAGAGCACCCTGATTGGACTGTTATGGAAATCAAGTCGGCGATGATGATGACGGCAGATAAAACAACCAAAGCAATCGATGGGATCACCCAAGCGAATCCAGATCTGGTTGGCTCAGGTATGGTAAATCTCTCAAAAGCAGCACTGGCTGGACTGGTCATGAACGATAGTTTCAGCAAAATGCTGGCAGCTGATCCGGCTACAGGTGGAGACCCACGGACTGTGAATGTTCCAAGTGTGCGTAGCACAGATTGTGCATCAGGCTGTAGTTGGACCAGAACTGTTCGCAACGTACTAGACAGTGAATCATCATGGACT
>JAJFKZ010000166.1 GCA_021772955.1 Gammaproteobacteria bacterium
CGGTACCACCCGCGATGTGTTGCGCGAACGCCTGGAAATCAAGGGTATTGGCCTGGAAATCATCGATACCGCCGGCTTGCGCGACAGTGTTGATCCGGTTGAAATTGAAGGCATGCGCCGCGCCCATCAGGTGTTGGCAGGTGCCGACCTGTTGTTATGGGTTCAGGATCTGCGAGAACTGGCCAGCGCTCAACAGACACCACCGGTAAGTGACAGCAAGCTGATCCTGGTTGCCAACAAGCAGGACCTGGCCAGTGCAGCACAGATTCAGTATGCCCGCGAGCAAGACCATATTCCAATCTCTGCCAAAACGGCGTTCGGGCTTGCCGAGCTGGAGCAGGCCATTTTGTCTGCACTTGATCTGGACAATACAGCGAACGACCGGGGCAGTCAGATCATGGCCGCCAGGCCGAGACACATTGCCGCCCTGCAGCAGGTCAACCACGCGCTGCAACAGGCACAGCAGCGCTTGTTGGAAGGTTTGGGTGAGCTGGCGGCAGAAGAATTGCTGGCGGCACAGCAGGCACTGTCGGAACTCACCGGTAGCTACCACAATGATGATTTGCTTGGCGCGATTTTCAGCAGTTTCTGTATCGGTAAGTGACAGCGGGCTAGACCGCCTATTGCACGAGGGATTCGGATTTTAGGGGAAATTTGCCAAAGTAGTTTGGTGCATCATCCGCAGAGCCATAGCTGGCTAAGGTTCAAGGAGGATGTGCCGAAATACGACGGCAGATATTTCCTAACACCGAATAGGACAAACTGTACTTTTGCAATTTCAATAAATTTCGTTATAACTTATTGCTATGCGTATGCTTTTCCGACCTGAACATCCGCCCTCATGCGATATGCGGACTAGACAGATCATCCATACGGCTGACTTTGGCAAACGCTGACACCAGTCGTTGTGTTAGCGCCAGCAGTCAGGAATGACGGGCAATCAACTCCTTGCTGGAACGGCGGTGGCCTCGTTAGCTTAACCGGTGGTGTTGCTATGGCTAGCGCTTTGTGGTGAGTCCAGGAACAACCCAAGCTGCCATAGTGGCGGTCAAATAGTGGCTATCAGGTAAGCGCTTTGACCAGCAACACGGTAACGTTGTCGCGACCACCGTGGTCCAGTGCCGTATCGATCAGTCGTTGCGCCAGCTCGGCCATGCCCCGATCGCCGTGCTCATGCAGTAGCTGTGCGATTTCGATGTCGTCCAGTTCGTTGCTAAGGCCATCGGTACACAGTAACAGCAAGTCACCTGCGGCGAGACTGCCGTTGATCAGATCGACTTCTGGCAGCTCGAACTGACCGCCACTAAGGCAACGGCTGAGCAGGTTTTTTTGTGGGTGCGTTTCCGCCTGCCGGGCGGTAATAAGGCGCTGATCTACCAGGCCCTGAACGTAGGAGTGGTCTTTGCTCAAGCGCTGCAGTTGGTCGGCATGCCACAGATACGCGCGTGAATCACCCACCCACGCCAATTGAAAATCGCGAGCTTGCTGCTGGTCAAATTTGACCGCGACCACCGTGGTGCCCATACTGACGTCGCCGGTGCCTTGATCCACCGCGTGCATCAGCGCTTGTTGTGCGGCCAGAGTCGCTGCGGGCAGTGACTCGCCAGCTGCGACTTGCTCACGAATGGCATTGACGGTCAACTGGCTGGCCACATCACCGGCCAGATAGCCGCCCATGCCATCGGCCACGATGAACAGACCCAACTGGGCCGCTTCCAGAAAGCTGTCTTCGTTGTTGTCACGTCGTCTGCCGGTGTCGCTGAGACCGGCATGCTGCAAGCTGACAGGCGTTGTGGTGATCAATGCGTTATCCTGAACCGGAAATCAACTCTAATCCTAACTGATCTACAAGCTACATTGGTGAAAAAGCGTATGGCAGAAATTCTTGTGGTGGTGACGTCCAATGCAGAATTTGGCGACACGGATCAGCCCACCGGCTTCTGGCTGGAAGAGTTGGCAGCGCCTTACTATGCTCTGCTAGAGGCTGGTCATCAGCTGACCTTGAGCTCACCGCTTGGCGGTCAGGCACCGATTGATCCCGGTAGTTGTGAAGAGGACCAGTTAACGGCCAAGGCGAGACGCTTTTTGCGCGACGCCGAAGCCATGGCGCAACTGGCAGACACGCAACCGCTGATTGATATCGAGGCGCGCGATTACGATGCGGTGTTTTATCCCGGTGGGCACGGTCCGCTATGGGATTTGTATGACCACGCTCACTCCATCGCGTTGATTGAGGAGATGTTTGCCGACGGCAAGCCGGTGGCAACCGTGTGTCATGGCGCAGCGGTATTGCTGCAAGCCAGAACCGATGATGGAGCGCCGCTGGTGGCAGGTCGGCGCATGACCTCGTTCAGCAACAGCGAAGAGCAGGCAGTCGGCCTGGATCAACAGGTGCCGTATCTGCTCGAAGACGAACTGACCAGTCTGGGCGCGATTTACTCCAAGGCCGAGGACTGGAGCGACCACTGTGTCGTAGATGGCAATTTGATTACCGGTCAGAACCCGGCTTCATCGGCGAGCGTGGCGGCGGCGCTGCATGCCTATCTGCAGCGCTGATCGGCATCTGTTCGGCCAGCCAGTGTTGGCTGGTCTGCTGCAGGTGGGGCCAGAATTGAGCGAAGGTCTGCTGCAGGCGCACATCATGTTGCTGTAACAACGGCAGCGCCGATGGCAGCGGATTAACGTGTCGAAAGCGTTGACTGATGCCCACAAAGACCTGTTGCAGCATCGCTGTCTCACCGTATCGAGCCAGCACATTGGTGGCTTTGGCAAAACGGTAAAACTGCAACAATCCGGATGGTAACGAAGCTTGATGCTGCTTCAGCATGGCCAGAGTTCGGCTATTGAACGCGGCCAACGACAGGGCTGAGTGCGCGGCCCATTGGCGACTCAGCAGATGGTCAAAGTAGACGTCCAGCAGGATGCCTGCATAGCGTCTGTAAGGAACCGGAAACAGCGCTCTGGCGCTACTGATCAATGGGTTGTGATCGGTCCAGATATCGATCTTGCGATGCAGACGTATGCCGCAGCGCACCGCAGCTGTAAAACCCGATGCTGATACATCGCCGCGCACATGATCACCGAGCATGGCACCTAGCTGTAGGGCCTGGTCGTCGCCGGCGAGCAGTAGATGGGCGAGATGGTTCATGTTTGACAGATAGGTTATCATCATCAGTCCGCCCCGGTGCAGATGTCAATCAATGACCGAGAACAAACAGCCAACATCAGCGTTTCCAGAGGCCCCGGCTGAACTAGCCGTTACGGGGCCGGCCGGATTGCTTGAGTGTCTGGTGGATTTTCCCGAAGCAGATCAAGCGCAACCAGCGTTGGCCATCATCTGTCATCCGCATCCGCAGCATGGTGGCACCATGCGCAACAAGGTGGTGACAATACTGGAGCGGGCACTGCGCGAGCTGGGCCTGGTGACGGTGCGTTTCAATTATCGAGGGGTGGGCGATAGTGCGGGAGAGTATGCGCAGGGTGAAGGTGAGTTGCAGGATCTGCTGGCGATTGCCGAATGGGCCCGGTTGGCCAATCCGGACAAGGAGCTGTGGCTGGCCGGATTTTCCTTCGGTGCCGGTATCAGCATTCGGGCCGCCACGGCGCTGCAGCCGCGTCAACTGATCAGCATCGCGCCGCCGGTGGGTCGCATGGTGTGCAGCGACATGCAGGTACCCGGTTGTCACTGGCTGATCGTTCAAGGTGAGGATGACGACGTGGTCAATGCAGTCGAAGTAAAGAGCTGGGCGGAAGCGTTGGATCCGGCACCGCAGTTGCTGATCATGCCACAGGCCGGTCACTTCTTTCATCGGCGCTTGATGGATCTGCGTGGTCTGCTGAAAAACAGTTTGCGTGAACATTTGCCAGTACCACGTTAAGACCCGCTCGCGGTAGAGTCGATCAAGCATGAGCCAGGCGCCATCTCTGCAGCACAGCTACGAACAACTACTGGCCAATGCGTGCATCGAGGCGGATGCGCAACAGCAGGTGGTGATCGAGGCATTGCAGCAACGCTTACAACGGCTTCGCCACGCGCAGTCTGGCGACCGACGCTGGTGGCAATTCTGGCGAGCACAAGCCGCACCCGACCAGCCGCCAATGACCGGACTCTATATCTGGGGTGGGGTCGGCCGCGGCAAGACCTGGCTGATGGATCGGTTTTTTGACTGTCTGCCAGCCGGGCAGGGCAAACGCATGCACTATCATCATTTCATGAACCAGATCAATCATCGCTTGCGCGAACTGGGCGAAGGCCGGGATCCGCTACCGCAGGTCGCCGATGATCTGCTCGGTTGTGCCCGGGTGTTGTGCCTGGATGAGTTTTTTGTCAGTGATATTGGCAATGCCATGCTGATGAGCGGGTTGCTGCAAAGGTTGTTTCAGCGCCAGGTGATGCTGGTGACCACCTCCAATGTGGCCCCGCAAAACCTTTATGCCGGTGGTTTGCAGCGGGCCCGTTTTCTGCCCACCATTGACTTGCTGCAGCAGCATTGCCAGATCATGCATCTGGGCGGTGACAAGGATTACCGACTGCGGCAGCTGCAACAAATGCCCTTGTACCTGTTTCCTGATAACGCCCAGGCACTGCAACAACTGCAGCGCCGGTTTATTGACATGGCGGCTGGTATGGTGCGTGAACACATGCAGTTACAGATCAATGGCCGGAAGCTTGCAGCGCGCTTTTGTGCGCCCAGCCAGGTCTGGCTGCATTTTGATGTGCTCTGCAGGCAGCCACGCAGCAGCAGTGATTTCCTGGAACTGGCCGCGGAGTTCAGCAGTGTGTTTATTCAAGCCGTACCAGTCATGGCTGATGACGACAACGATGCCGTGCGACGCTTTATCGATCTGGTGGATGCTTTTTACGACCAGAAAGTGAAGCTGATCATTGCCGCTGCCGCTGCGATTGATGAAATTTACACCGGCCAGCGCCTGGCTTTTGAGTTCCGGCGTACACGCAGCCGCTTGCGGGAGATGCAAAGTGCTGACTACCTGACCGCCGCGCATCGGCCACAATGAACCTGTTCAGCTGGACTGATCAACCATTGTGGCTGCTGCTGGTTTCACTTTTACTGGCAGTTTACGCCGTTGCCCATATTTTGCTCAGCAAGCGCGATCACCCGGCCGCCTCGCTTGGCTGGATCATGATGGTGATCCTGCTGCCGTTAATGGGGGTAATGATTTACGGCTGGCTGGGCGTGAACCGCGTGGAACGCCGTGCCAAAATTCTGCGTCCGACCTGGAAACCGCCGCGTGAGGCACCACGATTCAAGGGAAAAATCTCCAGCCATTTGTATGCGCTGGCAGAACTGGGTCGACACAGCGGCCACCGGTCACTGACCGACAACCACAGCATTGAGCTGCTACACAACGGTGAGCAGGCATATCCCGCCATGCTCGCTGCGATCGCTTCCGCGCAACAGCAAATCTGGCTGTCCACGTACATATTCGATACCGATCGAGCCGGTCATCAGTTCATTGCAGCACTGGCGAAAGCGCAGTCGCGAAATGTGCAGATCAGGGTCCTGGTCGATGGCGTCGGCGAGTTGTATTCCTGGCCACGTGTAAGCCGCTTGTTGCGCCAGCATGCTATCCCTTGCGCGCGCTTTTTGCCGTTGCGAATTTACCCGTTTACGGTGTACAGCAATCTGCGTAATCATCGAAAAATGCTGTTGATTGATGGCGAACTGGCTTTTTTTGGCGGCATGAACATCGGTGACCGACACGTGCTGGCGGCACACAAGCACAGCGCCCGTGACGTGCACTTCGCCCTGCGCGGACAGCTTTTGGAACAACTGGGTCAGGTGTTTGCCCGGGACTGGCATTTCGTCACCGACGAAACATTGGAACTGGTCAAATCCGCGCCGCAGCCGCAGTCAGAGAATGCCGCAAGCAAGCTGTTGGCGCGAGTCATTGCCGATGGTCCGGATAAGGATCTGGATCGTCTGCGCATGATCATTCTGGGGGCCATTCGTACGGCCGAGCAGCAGTTGCTGATCATGACCCCCTACTTCATCCCGGCAGATGAAATCATCTCGGCGCTGAAGACAGCAGCACTGTCCGGGGTGCGCGTGGATCTGTTGTTGCCAGAACGCAGCAATATCTTTATTGCTGACTGGGCCAGTCGGGCTTTGTGGAGCTCGTTGCTGGAAGCCGGCATACATATCCATCTGCAACCACCACCGTTTACGCACGGTAAATGGTTGCTGGTTGACTCAGAATACGCACTGCTCGGCAGTGCCAACATTGATGAGCGCAGCCTGCGGCTGAATTACGAATTGGGCGTGGAACTGTATAATGCTGATTTCGTCAGCCACCTGCAGGCACAATCACAAGCCATGATGCAAGCCAGTCGAGAGCTGGATCAGCAGGCTGTCGAGCAGTGGTCATTGCCAACCAGACTGCGTAACGCCAGTGCCTGGCTGGCGGCACCGTATTTGTGAGCAATCGACAACCCTTTCGCCTTCCCGACGCACACTAGCCCGCCTATTGCACGATGACGGACGTTCAGGTAAGAAAAGCGTATGCACACCAATAAGTTATAACGAAATTGATCGAAATTACAAAAGTACAGTTTGTCCTATTCGGTTTTAGGAAAAAACTGCCGTCGTATTGTGGCACATCCTCCTTGAACCTTAGCCAGCTATGGCTCTGCGGACGATGCACCAAACTACTTTGGCAGATTTCCCCTAAAATCCGAATCCCTCATGCAATATGCGGGCTAGCAACAAAGGAACCATGATGAACACAAAAAATACCAAACATGATTTGCTTGATCGCGCCGCAATGTCAGCGTTCATGCTCACCGCTCTGTTGCTGTCGGCATGTGCCAGCCAGCAACCGCAAGCACCAGCTGCGTCAGTGGTCGAAGGTCACGCCAATCTCAACAGTGTGCTGTGGACGCAAACGGCGGTGGAATACCGCATGAGTACGGTACAGGCGTTTCGACTGGCGGCCAGCCAAATCCCGGCGGCGCTGGCGGACAGCGACTGGAGTGCGATGCCTGAGCAGACGCAACGGTCCGACTATCAGTCATTGCCGTTGGCGGTGATCATGGATGTGGATGAAACCCTGCTGGACAATTCACCGTTTCAGGTTCGCATGATGTCCCAGGGCCTGGATTTTGACGTGCAACAATGGCGTGCATGGGTGGCTGAAGCGCAGGCACAGGCGCTGCCCGGAGCGCGAGCGTTTATTCAGTACCTGAAAAACAACGGCATCCGGCCGTACTACGTCAGCAATCGGGAACTGGAAGCACCCACCCTGGCCAACATCCGCTCACACCTGGATCCGACCGCAACAGCCGCACAGGTGATGGTCAGAAACGAACGACCGGACTGGGGCTCAGACAAGGCCAGCCGGCGTCAGGCGGTGGCCAGTGAACATCGAGTGCTGTTGCTGCTGGGCGATGATTACAACGACTTTATTCAGCTGGATTATGACAACCATGAGCGGCGCAATCAACTGGCCGAACAGTACCGGGATTATTGGGGTAAACGGTGGGTCGTGCTGCCCAACCCGCAGTATGGGCATTGGGAACGGGTGTTGTCCAATCCGGACAAATCAGTCTATCTGAGAGACCGTGCTGATCGGCAATGAGAGGCCCAGGTAAAGCAGCGTCAGCTTCGCGACCAACGCCACCAGCAGGGCCCAGGTGAAATTGCCCAGCGTGCCGAGGATGTAATAGGAAGCTTGTTCCGGTTTGTGATGATCAACCCGGGCAATGCTCTTGGCCGCAAATATCAAAGCCAGCGCGGTATATGCTCCTGCAGCAACAAAGGTCACCACAAGGACGTCCTCTATTTTGCCGATGACGCGCCCGGCGCGGTCATTGCCGGCATTGGATTCAATTTTGGCAAGACGAAACAACAGCTTCACCACAACGCCACTGAATGCTATTGCAAGCAGATAGGCTGCGGCCCAAATCAGCAGAGTGACAATCAGCGGATGCTGGGTTGCAACGATGTTCATCGCTGGCTTTCCGGCAGCTGACCAAAACACGCCCGCCATTGGCCCAGAGCGCGACTGAAACGCTTGTAGTCGACGGCGGCAAGGCTGCGACTGACGACCGACTGGCTGATGCCCAGACTGTCGGCCACGGCGGCCTGGGTACCATTCAGACCATAACGGAAGATGACCTCTTGTTGGTGTTGCGTCCAGTCCAGCATCTGCGCATTAAGCAGGTCACCGAGGTTACTGATCAACTCATTCTGCCAAGGTTCCAGCGCTGCATTCTGATAGCAAAGCAGTTGATCCGAGTTGCGCATGAGTTCAAGCTGATCCGCAGCCTGGTGAAATGCCGGCCCATCAAAGTCGTGCACCGATGGCAAATTGTCAGGCTGTTCGGCAACACCCAGAACATCCAGCAATCCGGTAACGACAGAACAACGTACTGCGTGCGGATAGAGACCAGACCACAACCTGGTGATGACTTCGCCACAATTTGCAGTATGAACAATACCGGCAAACTCATCGATACCAGCCTGGACGGCAAAGCGAGCGACCAGTGTAGAGTGGCTTTGATTCAAATCAAGCAAACAGCCACGCAGTTGCTCCCCGAAGCGTTCGCGATCGATGATTTTGCGGGAATCCCTGACATCACACAGTACAACGGTGGCAATCATTTATATGATTAAAAAATGTGATAATGCTGAATTATAGCTTATTTATATCATATTGACAATATATGACTTTTTTAAGACATTAAAAATAGAGATAATCCATCTCTGAGATCATTGCCGCCGGCAGCAAAGCTTGCAGTGTATGCAGGTTTTCTTTCAGGCAGGCCATGTCCGGATCGATGTGATTGGCAATCCAGCCATGCAAACGCAACCCATCGGCTTGAATCTGACGGGCGCTGAGCAGGCTGTGATTGATGCAACCCAGGCGCAGGCCCACGACCAGGATTATGCTGGCATCCACCAGTCGCGCGATGTCGGACTGCCAGATGGTGCTGCCATCTTGTATCGCTACCGGCGCCAGCCAGCCGCCGAAGCCCTCAATCAACACCACGTCAGCCGTGGCTGCGGCGCTTTCCAGACAGTGCAAAATGTGCTGCAGGTCAATGCTTACACCAGCCTGTTGCGCCGCAATGTGCGGGGCGATGGCGGGCGCGAACCGATACGGGCTGATCGTCGCAGTTGCCAGATCCACATTGCTGGCGGCCTGCAACTGCTCAACGTCATCGTTGATCAGCCCGGCTTCGGGTCGGGCCGGATCCAGATAGGCGCC
>JAJFKZ010000167.1 GCA_021772955.1 Gammaproteobacteria bacterium
AAACACGATACGCCCAAGCGCATGATCGTCACCGCACCGACCGGTGTGGCCGCCATCAACGCTGGCGGTGTCACCCTGCATTCTTTTTTCCAACTGCCGTTCGGCCCCAATTTACCGGGCAGCGGCATGCAGCAGCGGCGCTTCAGCAAGGACAAAATCAACATCATCAAGGGCCTTGATTTGCTCGTCATTGATGAAATCAGCATGGTGCGCGCTGACTTGCTCGATGCTGTCGATGCGGTGTTGCGCCGCTACAAACATCGCCATCTGCCCTTCGGCGGTGTACAGCTATTGATGATCGGTGACCTGCACCAGTTGTCGCCGGTGGTCAAGGATGACGAATGGCAACTGCTTGAGGCGCATTACGAGTCGTGTTTTTTCTTCAGTAGCCATGCCCTGCAGCAGACTGAGATGATCAGCATCGAACTGCAACATATTTATCGCCAGTCCGATACGACATTCATCGAATTACTGGGCCGGGTGCGTGACAACCGGCTTGATGCCGACACACTGCAGGCCTTGAACTCGCGCTACCAGCCGGATTTTTTGCCCACTGAAGACGATGACTACATCACGCTCACCACCCACAACCGCAAAGCTGATCGCATCAATGAGCAGCAGTTACAGGTATTGCCGGCTAGCCCGCTCAGCTTTGCAGCACGTGTCGAAGGCGACTATCCGGACTATATCTACCCGACCGCAGCCACACTGACCCTGAAAAAAGGCGCGCAGGTGATGTTCGTACGCAATGACAATTCTGTGGATAAGCGCTATTTCAACGGCAAAATCGGCAAGATCATCCGCCTTGACCAGGAATCCATCATCGTCAAATGTCCGGGTGATGACCAGGAGATCACAGTCGAGCCGGTGGCTTGGGAAAACATCAAATACACCCTGGATGCAAACACCAGGGACATCTCCGAACAGGTGATCGGAACGTTCACCCAGTTCCCGCTGCGCCTGGCCTGGGCCATCACCATTCATAAAAGCCAGGGACTGACCTTTGAGCGGGCCATCATCGATGCACAGGCCGCGTTCTCGCACGGACAGGTGTATGTCGCCCTGAGCCGATGTAAAACATTCGAAGGCATGGTGCTAAGCTCACCACTGTCACAAAATGCCGTGAAAACCGATACCACGGTAGCGCAATTTGTTCACAACGCTGGCCGCAACCTACCGACCCAGGAACAACTGACCGAGGCCAGAAAGCGCTACCAGCAACAATTGCTGCAGGAGTGTTTTGACTTTCATGCGCTGGTATATAGCCTGCGCAGCCTGTGCCAACAACTGCGCGAACACAGCGCGCTGGTGCATTCATCCGCGATTGCATCCATGCCTGCTGTGGAAACACAATTCAGTCAGGAAATCAGCCTCGTCGCGGACAAATTCAAACGTCAATTGCAGTCACTGTTCGCCCACGACAGCGTGCCGGAAGCTGATCCTCGATTACAAGAACGCGTGCAAAAGGCATCCAGCTATTTCAACGAAAAACTGCAGTCAGGCTTGCATGCCTGGCTCAACGGCATTGGCTTTGATACCGACAACAAGGAGATCAGAAAACAGCTCAACAAAGCACTTGAAGCCTTGCGTCATCAACTCGCCATCAAAACTGCTGCATTGCAAAGCTGCCTCAGCGGTTTTGCCACCCACACCTACCTGAACGCACTGGCGCGTGCAGAAATCGAATCCAGCACAGCAACTGGCGCAAAAAAACCACGACCAGAAAGCAGCCCGCAAGCTGTCCAACATCCGCAGCTCATGCAAGCTCTGAAAGACTGGCGCGCACAACAGGCACAGCAGGAACAGGTAGAGCATTACCGTATCCTGCACCAGCGGGTGTTGCTGCTGATCGCTGAGTTGTTGCCGGACACACCACCTGCCCTGCTCCAGATCAAGGGAGTAGGCAAAGCCACGGTAGAAAAATACGGTGCCCGGATTATCGATATTGTCAGCACTTATTGTCGCGAGCACGGCGTGTCACCGCAACCGGTCGCCGCACAACACGTGGTCAAGGACAAAGTAACAACAGCAAGCAATGACACCAAACAGATCAGCTATGAGCTGTTTCTGCAGGGCAAAGACATCGCCGCGATAGCCGCCGAGCGCGGGCTGGTCACCAGCACAATCGAGCGCCACCTGGGCCACTTTGTGGCGCTCGGCGAGTTGGACATCAACGACATCGTATCCAAGGAAAAAATTGCGATGATTCAACAGGCGGTTGCAGAGCAAGGTCGGGACAGCCTGGGTCTGATCAAAGCACAATTGAAAGATAGCTGTTCCTATGGCGAAATTCGGCTGGTGCTGGAATCCTTAGCCTAATGAAAAGCCACATGCTAGCATGGCTTGTGCTTAGCCCGGCTATTCCATGAGGAGTTCGAGATGCAGACTCAAGCTGGCTATGTTGTTCGTTCGATCTCCCGCAGAAGCATTATTGTAGCTATGATGCAAGGGAGATCGGGTGAACTATGACGCCAGATTCGGTCTGCGCTTGAAAAGAACATAGTGTGCTTTTCTAATAGAGTGCCTATGTATACATAACATATTGATTTAACGAATACTATTTTGCTTGGTAGTTCGTCTTCATGAAATAACCGGGCTATCCACTTGATTCGGAGAAGAATCCATAATGCGTCAGGCAAAAGATTACCGATCGCATCGAAAAATGGGCGAAATTGCCTCTACGCGTGCAGGCAGCTTGGTATTGAGCGCATGTCAATTTAAACCCACGCGATGAAACGCACGCTGACAAAAGTCGCCGCCCTGTTGTTTGGTGTTGCCATTCTGTTAACGGGCCAAGGACTCCAGGGCACACTGATTCCAACCCGCGCGTCGCTAGAGAATTTTTCCACCGTAACCATTGGCCTAATTGGCGCGACATACTTCCTCGGTTTTACCATCGGTTGTCTGCGTGGTGGCGTGCTGCTGCGTTCCGTAGAACATGTGCGAGTGTTCGCGGCCATGACCGCCGCGGCATCAGTTACACCGTTGGTGCTTGGCCTGTGGGCCGATCCGTGGCTCTGGGCCGTGTTGCGCTTCCTGACCGGCTTTTGTTTTGCCGTGCTCTACGTGGTCATCGAGAGCTGGCTGAATGGCTGTACCAGCAATGAGAATCGAGGCGGGGTGTTCTCGATCTATGTTTTCATTACACTAACGGTGATGGCGTTGGGGCAGATGATGATGCTGCTGTATGATCCGCGCGAACTGGAGCTGTTCGTGGTCACTTCGATTCTGGTATCCTCAGCATTAATTCCGGTGGTTTTGTCGCGATCCGACGCACCCGAGAAACCGTTGGTTGTGCACCTTAATTTACGTCGGTTGTTTGAAATCTCTCCATCGGGCGCCACCAGCTGTTTTGCCGCCGGGCTGACCAACGGTTCATTCTGGGCAATCTCAGCGATCTTCGCATTACAGCTCACCGGCAACATCGATTCGGCGGCATGGTATATGACCAGTGGTGTGGTCGGTGGTGCGATTTTCCAGTGGCCGCTCGGCCTGCTGTCCGATCGCCTGGACCGGCGCCGGGTTTTGGCCGTCACTGCGCTCGGCGCAGGACTTGTCGGCACAGCAATTGCTATCGCTGGGACAAGCATGCCCGAGTACGCATTGATGCTGCTCGGTGCGTTGTGGGGGGGCATGGCGTTCCCGCTGTATTCGATTGCGGTGGCGCTGACCAACGACCGCGCGAATCACGACGAATACGTGCAAGTCTCAAGTGGACTGTTGTTACTGTATGGCGTAGGCGCTGTCGCTGGGCCACTGCTTGCAGCGCTGACGATGGGTGCAATGGGGCCTGGTGGGCTGTACGTGTTTAGTGGCACTGTGCACCTGGTATTGTTCGGCTATGTCGGTATACGAGCATTGCAGCGACTACCGATACCAACTGAACAGCGTAGCGACTTCGGTGATGCATTGAAAAGCACACAGACGGCATCGGCAGTTTACGAAACCAACGATGTAAACGAAGAATTATCAGACTTCACCTGAGGATCCAAAATGACAGAGACTATCGATTGGGCGTGTTGTCAGCGCACTTTCTAGTGGTGTGATAAGCATGAGGGCTCTATGAAAAAACTGGACGCAGCAACCAGGATCAAGCGATGGATTGTTTTCGTTATCGTTGCGTTGATGGCGATCGATTTGGGTGTTGTGGTTGCTGAAGGACACTGGCTCAGTGCATTTCTCATATTGACAATCGCTTTACTGATTCTCCTCGTAACAGTGTTCAGTGACCGACTTGCAGTACAAATTCCGTCCGAATTGCAGGTACTTGCGCTGCTGTTCGTTTTCGCTGCCCTGTTCCTGGGTGAGGTCCGAAGTTATTACGACAAGATCTGGTGGTGGGACATTGCGTTGCACAGCACATCCGGCTTGCTGATGGGTATACTTGGATTCCTGTTGGTCTATGTACTCAATGCGAGCCAGAAAATTGCTTTTTCCATGACGCCACGGTTTGTTGCATTTTTTGCGTTTATGTTTGCCGTCGCTGTGGGTGCGTTATGGGAAATCTTCGAGTTTTCCATGGACTCCCTGTTCGGTGCCCGCATGCAAAAAGCGATGTTCAACGACCCGTCCGGCCTGACAGATACGATGTGGGACATGATCGTGAATGCCATTGGAGCCGCTTTCATCAGCGTTTTTGGCTGGTGGTACATGAAACGTGACCGGCGCTCCTTTATTGATATCTGGATTCAAAAATTCATTGATCGAAACCCGACCTGGTTTGTATCGTGAAAGCGCACGCTGCGCATCATCGAGGTGGCGACGCACGATGCTATAGATATTTCAGCCGAACACTAGCAAACATTTACCTAACCCGCATATTTCATGAAGGCGAACAGTTACTGATCATAGTTTACGGATAAATAAGGTAATAACAGTGAATTTATGCATAATGGAGTGGATACGATTTGTCCTGTTCGAGTTCAGGCCAAATCTGGCGTTGCCCAATACACTATTGAATTGGGAACGATCACCCTTGAAGAATAGCTACGGCTATCGATCGTCCAAGCTGCTTAGCCAGCTTCGCCCTGCTCCTTAACCCTTCATGAAATATGCGGGCTAAACTATTAACGACTACAAAGAGCCAACAATGCAAACTCAGATAACTAGTCTAACTACACGAACAGCCTATCAAGCCTGGGATCGTACCACTCGCTGGTTTCACTGGATCAATGTCTTGTGCGTGATCGGACTCGCCACGATTGGCTTGGCCATTCTGAACGAGAAGTCGTTTGGCGTGAGTGCAGACGGAAAAATTCTATTGAAAACATTGCACGTTTACGTGGGCTACGTTTTCGCTGTCAATCTCGGCTGGCGTTTCATGTGGGCCTTCATCGGCAGCACACG
>JAJFKZ010000168.1 GCA_021772955.1 Gammaproteobacteria bacterium
GCAGCGTCAGCGCCAGCATGCCGCCAATGTCACCATTATGCGCGACGATTACGGCGTGCCGCATATCTACGGCAAAACCGATGCCGATACCGTGTTCGGACTGATGTACGCCCAGGCTGAAGACGATTTTCCGCGTATCGAACGCAATTATTATTGGGCTATTGGCCGGCTGGCAGAAGTCGAGGGTGAACAGGCGTTGTTCAGTGATCTGCGTGCCCGTCTGTACATGACCGTGGCTGAAGCCAAAGCTTTCTATGGCGATGCACCAGACTGGCTGCAGGCGCTTTGCCAGGCCTGGGCTGATGGACTGAACTATTACCTGCTCACACACCCTGAGGTGCAGCCAAAACTGCTCACCCGGTTTGAGCCATGGATGACCATGTATTTTTTTGAAGGCTCGATCGGGGGTGATATCGAACAGATCCCTGTTGCCGGCATCGCCGATTTTTATACCGATGTGCCAGAGCCTGCAGCCACAGCAAGCACAGCCGCTGCTGCCAATCAGACTCAACCTGAATTGCGCTCACTCACCAGCCAGGACAACGAGCCGCGCGGTTCCAATGGTTTTGCCATCGCCGGTGAGCTGACCGAATCGGGGCATGCCATGTTACTGATCAATCCGCACACCTCGTTTTATTTTCGCGGTGAGGTGCATATGGTCAGTGAGCAGGGGCTGAATGCTTATGGTGCAGTGACCTGGGGGCAGTTCTTTATCTATCAGGGCTTTAACCAGGATACCGGCTGGATGCATACCAGTACCTATGCCGATTTCATGGATGAGTTTGTTGAGGATGTGCAGCGTCGTGATGGCCAGCTCATGTACCGTTATGGTGCAGCGTGGCGCCCGCTGGAGGTGGCCTCTGTCACGCTTGCGTACCGTACTGGTGACACCATCAGCACGCGCAGTTTTCCCATGTATCGTAGCCATCACGGACCGATAACGCACACGGTTGACGGGCAGTGGACGGCGACCAGGATCAACTGGAACCCGGTCGATGCCTTGCGCCAGTCCTGGCTGCGTATCCGTCAGCACGACTACGCCCAGTTTCGCGATACGATGGAGATTCGCACCAATTCATCCAACAACACTGTGTATGCTGACTCCAGTGGCAACATCGCCTATTTTCACGGCAACTTTGTGCCGCGCCGTGACCCGCAGTTTGATTACTCGCGGCCGGTGGATGGCAGCAATCCGGCCACGGACTGGCAGGGCGTGCATGAGATCGACGAGGTCATTACCATCCTTAATCCGGACAATGGCTGGATTCAAAACGCCAACTCCACACCGTTCACCGCAGCTGGTGCATTCAGTCCCAAACGCGCTGATTACCTGCCGTACATGGCTCCAGAGGATGACAACTTTCGCGGTATTCACGCTGTGCGCGTGCTACAGAACGCCCGCAACCTGACCCTGGACAAACTGATACAGCTGGCCTACGACCCGCAGCTGCCGGCATTTGAGGTGTTGCTTCCCGGGTTGGTCCGGGCTTTTGATGAGTTCGGCGCAGAGCAGTCTGCGCTGACCGAGGCCATCTCCCTGCTGCGCGAGTGGGATCAACGGGTGGCGCTGGATTCGGTAGCCATGACGCTGGCGCACTTTTATGCCGATCGCTACCTGCAGCAGACCGAGTTTCCACCAGGATTGAGTCGCCTGCAGCGAATTCACTATTTGGCTGAACAGACATCGCCGCAGCAGCGCCTGGAGGTATTTGCCGAGACGCTGGCGCAGTTACAAGCCGATTTTGGGCGCTGGAACGTCCCCTGGGGCGAGGTCAATCGTTATCAACGACTGAACGGTGCGATTGACCCGGTGTTTGACGATGATCTGCCGAGTCTGGCGGTGCCGATGGCATCCGGCAACTGGGGCGCACTGGCTTCATTTGGCGTCATCCACGGTGAGAATGATCGCGGCATGGCAAACAAAAAACTCTATGGCGTTGCGGGTAACAGCTTTGTGGCGGTGGTAGAGTTTGGCGAACAGGTACGAGCGAAATCACTGTTGGCTGGCGGCCAGAGTGGGGATCCGCAATCGCCGCATTTTCGTGACCAGGCACAGAATTATGTGCATGCGCAGTTCAAGGACGTGGCTTTCTATCGTGAGGATGTAGAGCGTCGGGCGGTGGCAAGCTATCGCCCCGGTGAACGCGGACAGTGAAGCAGGTCGATCAGCTGAAATGTGAGTTCAGTACCGTGCTGATTTCTTTTTCAATCACGCCACGCAACGGCTTCAGCAGCCAGCCCAACTCGGCGCAGATGCAGATGTTGCTGGCATCTACCTCGATCTGGCCATGCACACCGATGCCTTCGAAATGGATGGTGTCGGCTTCCCAATGATGGCTCAAATGGTGCCTGGCGGCCAGCTCATTGGCCAGTTCCGTGGCCAGATTGCGGGCGTCAGCATGGTTCATGTTGTGACTATGGGTAACAACGATATCGGACATGATGGATCTGCTGTTTGCTGGAACTTGTGATTATCCATACTACGCCCGTCTATGTCGATAGCTGGCAAGCTGATAATGTCAGCTTCAGCGTTCCTGTGGCGCTAAACGTTGACCGGCCCAACTGTATTCGTCTTTACCTTGTCTAGGACGACATTTACCGCGGTATGGGCAAAGATCATGCTTGTGGCTATTCCATCAGCGCTAACATCAGGTTATAATGATCTGCTAACTTGAATGATGCCTTGCATCCAACCCTACAATTCGGTCTTTGAGTAACTATGGTCAAGATACGTATGGCGCGCGGTGGTGCCAAAAAGCAGCCTTTTTATCACATCGTTGTCACCGACAGCCGTAAGTCCAGAGATGGACGTTATATCGAGCGCCTGGGTTATTTTAACCCGGTCGCGCGCGGCAAGGATGTTCGCCTACACCTGAATGTGGATCGTGCTGATCACTGGCTGCAGGAAGGCGCGCAAATTTCCGAACGCGCCAATAACCTGCTCAAGCAGGCGCGCAAGGAAATTGTACAGCCTGTGGAAGCTGCCAGCGCCTGATCATTGGCAGCGGCAGATGTGCTTACAGATTGTAAGCGCGAGCTGTCGCAGTACTGTTGATCGGCCGCCAGGCGGTTCCTGATTGCAGCAACAGTCAGGTCGGTATGGCGATTGCTACGCTGGCTCATGCGCGAAATGTGTCAGCTGCAGACAGATAAAATCTGAACACCGGAAGCAGCAATGGCGCAACAGAATTATATCGTGGTCGGTGCCATTACCGGCGTTTATGGCATCAAGGGTTGGGTCAGAATAAAGTCCTGGACCCGCCCCGAGGCAAATCTGTTTGACTATCAACCATGGTTGCTGAGCAAAGCCAAAGGCCGGCCGACCAGACAGCTCCATGCACAGACTGATACGAAGCAGTCAAATGTAGAGCTGGACAGCGTCAAGCTGGAAGCGTATCGCAGCAATGGTGGCCACATGATGGTCAAACTGTCTGCAGTCGAAAGTCGAGATCAGGCCGAACAACTGGTTGGCAGGCAAATTCTGGTAGCTCAGCAGAGTCTGCCGGAAGCCGGAAAAAACGAATACTACTGGACGGATCTGATCGGGCTGAGTGTGCGCAACAAACGTGGCGTCGTGCTTGGCAAGGTCAAAGAAATGCTGGAAACCGGTGCCAATGATGTGCTGGTGGTAGCAGGCGATCGGGAAAGGCTGGTACCGTTCACCCAGGGGCAGGTGGTGCTCGAGGTGGATCTGGACCAGGGTCTTATACTGGTCGACTGGGATGAAGATTTCTGAACCATGCGGATTGATGTCATCACGCTGTTTCCGGAATGGTTCAGTAACATGCGCGAACTCGGTGTGACCGGGCGTGCGCTGCGCGATGAGGTGGTTGATCTGCGCTTGTGGAATCCACGTGATTTCACCAATGATCCGCATCATCGCGTTGATGACAGACCGTATGGTGGTGGTCCTGGCATGGTCATGCAGGCGCAGCCACTGGCGGATACCCTGGCTGCGGTTGCGCCGGGTACTGCAACGGTCACATTGTTGAGTCCGCAGGGACGACGATTCGATCAGCAGCTTGCCAATGATTTGGCGGGTCGTGACCGGATCGTGCTTGTCTGCGGTCGCTACGAAGGTGTTGATCAGCGTTTTATCGATCAGCATATTGATGAGCAAGTGTCAATTGGCGACTTTGTGCTCAGTGGCGGCGAGTTGGCAGCGGCAGTGGTCATGGATGCAGTGCTACGGCAATTGCCAGGTGTTTTGGGTCATGCGCAATCTGCTGTGCAGGATTCATTCATTGATGGACTGCTGGATTGTCCTCACTACACCCGGCCAGAGATTTGGCAGGACCTGCAAGTGCCTGCGACACTACTCTCAGGAGATCATGCGGCGATAGCGACATGGCGACGGCAGCAGTCACTGCTGGCGAGCTGGAAACTACGGCCTGACTTGCTGAGTCGGGCACAGGTATCCGGGCAACTGGATAAGCAGGATTATGAACTGCTGCAGGCAGCACTGCAGACAGACATGACAGAATAGAACGATTAGATCTGAATTATGGTGACCGGAAGCGGTCGGCAAGGAGTTGAAAATGAGCAACATCATCCAAGAAATTGAACAAGAGCAGCTGCGTCAACTGCCGGATTTTGCAGCCGGTGACACCATTGTGGTGAATGTACGTGTGCGTGAAGGTACCCGTGAACGACTGCAGGCTTATGAAGGCGTGGTCATCGCCAAGCGAAATCGAGGCCTGCACAGTGCTTTCACTGTGCGCAAGATTTCCCACGGCACCGGCGTCGAGCGCGTGTTTCAGTCACACAGCCCGCTGATCGATTCAGTTGAAGTCAAACGTCGCGGCCGCGTGCGTTCGGCCAAATTGTACTTCCTGCGTGATCGCCAGGGTAAATCAGCGCGTATTCGCGAAAAGCTGCAGACCAAAAAACAGGCTTGAACCCGGATTATTCAATACCCGAGGGTGCGAGACGGCTCCAGAGCCTGCCCCGGAGTTGATCCTGGGTCCAGTGGTAGCCGGGGCGTTACTGCGGTGAGCATGCGAGGGCCGAGTAAATTGTCGTGGATGCGGGCGTCGCGGATGCGGGGCCAGGGAGTCGCCGTAAAGCGGCTGGTGATTAATTCGGATTAAACCACGTCAGCAAAGCCGGCCACGGCGCATGACCTGTGTCTGCCAGACAATGCAAGTTATATCAGAATAGCGCCTACGGGCGCTTTTTTGTTGTCTGCGCGATGCATCATGCCCATAGTGTTCGGTACTTCTGGAGCCGATCAATCCTTTTTTTTGCGGCTGCATACCGCTAAACACTCACCTGGCTCAATCATTGCCCTGACCGAGCACACCCCGATCATCATCAGCGCTTGTTGGCCAGTTCCGCCATGGATGGTTTTTCTGAGTAATACTAAAGAATGAGAGAATGCGCGGGCTGGTGGCACATTAAGAACAAGAGCAAAAAAGTAACAATAAAAGCCAGGATCATGAATGATAACGGCACAGTCCTCAGTCAGATTCTGTTATCACGTGGTGATGTCATAATCAATATCAAAGAGGTTTACCATGAATGCTTTCAAACCCCCACCCAGCACTTCATCCGCATTATCTCGCCTTGACGAGCTCGGACAAAGCCTGAGTAGTGTTGTACTTGGTATGGCATTTCTTGTCATTGGCGCAGCTTTGCTGCTGGTTTATGCCCAAACCTGGTCAAACACACAAACCAATGACAACCTGGAGCCGCGATCTGCCATGGTCAGAGCCAGTCTGGAGCCTGCAGACATGGCGCCTGACTCAATGCCGGTAGCATCGGGCTTCAACCCCGATATCACCCTCGAGCAGTACCAGCACAATCGCCGGATGGTCAGAGCGATGAGCAAATTAGAAAAATTGGCTGCACATGATACGGGGGTGTTTCCGGTGCGTGGTATTGATGTGGCAGATGTGGACGCTTTGCTGCATCCGCTCACCACTTATGTCGACGAAACGCAGCAGATGGCCATTATTGATCAATTGAAGCAACCCGTCGAATTGGTGCAGGGCTATGCCGTTGCGACTGCAAAAATGTTGCGCGTGGCGGATACTATTTCTGCAAGCGAAAACACCGCCATTCGCCACAGCACGGAACGGATGGTTGAAGCTGATACCTGGATGCCAGATTGCATACAGGACAGTTCTCAGTCGCCGGATCAAGTCGGCTGGAACAGCGCTGCTACGGCAGCTTGCGACCAGGCACTGGCCCGCTTCTAAGCCCGCCTTCTTCACCATCCACGCGTCGCGAGGCATCACCAGAGCCTGCCCCGGACTCGATCCGGGGTTCAGTAGTAAAGTGGGCGTTTCGTACTGTGAGCATGCGGAATATGCGTGACCCGGTAAAACGTTGCGAATGTGGGGCCTGAGGGCGCGCAGTAGTGCAGGGGGAACTGAGGCGCTGCCTCCGGTGTCTTGAAATCGGCCGCTGCGCATCCACATAGGGGGCATTCAAAACAGACTACGGGAGAATTACCCCATGAGTGATACAGACAGCGACGCCAGCGTTGCCGAGTGTCCGCAAGGACGCGAACAGCACAGCTTTCAGACCGAAGCCAAACAGCTGCTGCACCTGATGGTGCATTCACTGTACTCCAACCGCGAAATTTTTCTGCGTGAACTGATTTCCAACGCTGCCGATGCTTGCGACAAGCTGAGGTTTCTGGCCGTCTCTGACGCAGCTTTGCTGGGCGAGGATACCGAGCTGCGCATTTGCATCAGCGTGGATGCTGAGGCTAAAACCATCACCATCAGTGACAACGGCATCGGCATGAATCACGATGAGGTAATTGCCAACATCGGCACCATTGCCAGATCCGGCACCAGGGAGTTTCTGCAACAGCTGCAAGACAGCAAGAATGATCAGCGTGCCGAGCTGATCGGTCAATTTGGTGTTGGCTTTTATTCGGCCTTCATCGTCGCCGATGAGGTCACAGTTGAAACCCGCCATGCCGGTGCTGACGCTGGTGCCGCTGTGCGCTGGCAGTCTGCTGGTGAAGGTGAGTACACGCTGGAACCGATCAGCCGCGAGCAGCGTGGCACCGATGTCATTATCAAGCTGAAGGATGATGCCGAGGAGTTTCTTCAGGAATACCGCCTGCGCAGCATCATCCAGCGCTATTCCGGCCACATCAGCTTTCCGGTACAGTTGCTCACTACGCCACCTGCTGACGATGACGACGCTGAAAAGCAGACGCCGGAGTGGCAAACCATCAACGACACCACGGCACTGTGGACACGGCCCAAAACCGATATCTCCGACGAGGAATACATCGATTTTTACAAAAGCATCGGCAATGACTCAGCGGCGCCGCTGACTTGGACCCACAACCATGTGGAAGGCGCACAAAGCTACAAGCTGCTGCTGTTTGTTCCCGGGCAAGCGCCTTACGACATGATGTTCAATCGTGATGAGCGCCAGGGTTTGAAGCTGTATGTACAGCGCGTGCTGATCATGGACGCAGCCGAGCAACTGTTACCCAACTACCTGCGCTTTGTTCGTGGCGTGGTCGATTCGGCCGACCTGCCATTGAACGTCTCGCGCGAAATCCTGCAGGAAAACGATTTGCTGCAGAAAATCCGGTCAGCCGTGGTCAAGCGCAGTCTGACCATGTTGGAAAAACTCAGCGCGGATGCTGACAAGTACCAGCAGTTCTGGAAGCACTTTGGCACCGTGCTCAAGGAGGGTATTGTTGAGGACATGGGCAATCGCGATGCTATTGCGAAATTGCTGCGCTTTCCGTCCACGCGCACTGGTCTGGATGGCAGTACCAGCCTCAATGAGTACATCGAAAACATGGCAGAAGGCCAGGACACGATCTGGTACGTGACCGCCGACAATCTCAAGGCGGCTGCGGGTAGCCCGCACCTGGAATGGTTTCGCGAGCAGGGCATCGAGGTGCTGTTGCTGGGCGACCGCATCGATGAATGGTTGATGGGGTACTGGTTCGAGTTTGACGGTAAGTCATTGAAATCCATAGCCAAAGGTAAGCTGGATACCGGTGCAGAGGAAGAACCTGAAGCGGCTGACAAGGCCGTGCTGGAGCGTCTGCACAAGCTCCTTGAAGATCGGGTGGAATCGGTCACCAGCAGTGCCCGACTGAAGCAATCGGTGGCTTGTCTGGTGCTGGATGAAAACGCCATGGCCATGCACATGCAGCAGTTGTTGCAGCAGGCTGGGCAGGATGTACCGAGTTCGAAGCCGGGCCTGGAAGTGAACCTGCAGCACCCGCTGTGGCAGCGTTTGCAATCTGCTCAGGAACAGCAATTTGAGGACCTGGGTTGGCTGTTGTATGAACAGGCGGTGCTCAGTGGCGGTGGTCAACTCGATGATCCGGCCGCTTTTGTGCAACGAACCAATCGCTTGCTGACCAGTACGGATTGAGACAGTATCAGGCTTTCGTAAGAAATTCATACTCTAAGCCACACATTGACGTATAATTCTCGCTGAGACCAGCTTTCATCGTTAATGTCTGTCGAGTCTCAAATTTTATTTTTATCCAAGAAGAGTAAGTTATGTCAAATCTAGAAAATGGTGTCGTCAAGTGGTTTAACGAAGAGAAGGGTTACGGCTTTATCGCCAGAGATGGCGGCAAGGACGTTTTCGTTCATCACACCGGCATCAGTGGCAGTGGCCACAAGTCCCTGCAAGAAGGTCAGAACGTCACGATGGAAGTTGTCGACGGTCAGAAAGGTCCTCAAGCTGAAAATGTGACACCTTTGTAATCAGGTTCACATATCGTTAAGGCACGGTGCATTATCATCTGCATCGTGCCGCTGAATGCAAAGCGGCTCACGGGCCGCTTTGTTGTATCTGGCCCCATTAATTGAATTCATACCAGGAGTACGAGATGATCAGGACTGTTCTAATGACTATGCTGCTGGCGCTGCTGCTGTCGGCCTGCGCCAGCAACCGTGAAACCGGAGCGGTGGCTGGCGGTGCTGCCGGCGCGGGTATTGGAGCGCTGATTGGTGATGGCATTGCCGGTCCGGTGATTGGTGGCTTGCTGGGGGTCATAGTCGGCTCGGAAATCGGCCGCGAGATGGACAAACGCGACCGGGCTTATGTTGCCAGCACGCTGGAAAACACGCCCAGTGGTACGCGCAGAGAATGGGTCAACCCGGACAGCGGTGCCCGCTACGCTGTGACGCCGAAGCAGAGCTATGCCGGCAATCAGGGTCAGCCATGCCGTGAATTTGTGCTCACCAGCGATGAATTCAACAACCCCGTGTATGGCACCGCATGCCGCCGTGACGATGGTACCTGGCGCATGGTGGATTGATCGTTTACAGTCGTTCAAAAACAACAAACCCGGCCTTTGGGGCCGGGTTTTTGCTTGCTGGTTGACTAAAACATGTCAGGTGATCAGAAATAAGCGCGCACTCCACCAGCAAAATTAATGCCGGCCCGAGGCGCAAAATCTTTTAGAAAAGAAGTGTGTACACGCTGTACTTCATTGGTAAGGTTCTGCCCCTTTAGGAATAATTCCAGCTCGCTGGCACCCAGCAGCAAGCGATAGACCAGATTCGCAGACAGGTTGTTGTAACCGGGCGTGCGCGTTTCGAATTGCGCCACGTCAGAGCGTGCGTTGACGTGATAGAAATCTATGTTGGCACGCCAGTTACCGTGGTGCCAATCGATGCCAGTGCCGATGCGACTGGGTGACAGCCGTGGGATCGAGCCACCATCGGTCAGCTCGCCTTGTACGCTGTCATAGAATACTCGCCATTCCAATGCGCCGACTGGCGTATCAGTAAACAGGTAGCTGGCTTCGGCTTCAGCGCCATAAAACTCGGCATTTTGCTGGCTCCAGATCTGCACAGGCAAACCGTCTTCCTGGTCATCGGTGTTGGCTAAAAACACAAAGTCATCGATGTCGTTGTAGAACAAATCGGCACGCAGATGCAGGTAGCCCAGGTATTTGTGGATACCGATGTCAACGTTGTTCGAAGTTTCCTCCGTGAGCATAGGATTACCAATCTCAAACGCCTGCGTGGCGACATGCGGTCCATTGGCAAACAGCTCTTCCTGGGTCGGGCTACGCTCCGAGCGCGTCCAGTTGATACTGGCCTGCCAGTCATCGACAAACCGCCAGATGGCGCCGGCGCTGATGGTCATGGCGGTAAAGTCGCGCTGACTAATGCCGTTCACATGCAGCCCATCGTCCAGTTTGACTTCATCATCCTGATAGCGCAGGCCGGCCGACAGCTTGACCGGGTCAAGATCCAACTCCTCAATCATGAACACGCCCAGTGACTGCGTGGTGGCAGACGGGATAAAGGCTTCGCTACCAATTGCTTCCAGCTCATTGTCTTCATACTGCAGGCCGATGGCGCCATCAAGCAGCCCGATGCTGGTGTGATCCAGCTCCAGCCTGAACTCACTGGAATCGATGTTGAACGTGGTGCCGATCTCAGTTCCTTCCAGCTCTACGTGTTGATAATCATTACTGGCAAACTTGATGCGCAGTTCGTCTACACCGGCGAACGGATGGTTCAGGCCGGTCTTGAATTCGTAGCGATCCAGATTCAGATCGATACTGATTCCATCTGCATCAGTGTCTGCTACATCGCCAGCTTCCGCCTGTTCCAGATCCGCCGGTATGCCGTAGGTGGAATCATACAACTTATAGGCAAAACCAGCGTAGCCCCAGTCATCAACATAGGCCAGGCCGAAGGTGCCACCGGAGTTTTCCAGCGCACTATTGTTGAGTGTTCCGCGTTGCTGTTCGGTCAATGCTTCGGCGCTCAAGTCTGCCAGCTTTTCGTCAGTCAGCGCAAAGCCGGGAATCGCCTGATCACCGGTGTCCCGGTAGAAGCCGTCGATGTGGAACTGGAATGCGCCGATGCCGCCGTCCAGTCTGGCGACACCTGCAAATTCATCGGCCACTGTGTTGCCGCGCACTTCCACGGCTCCGGAAAACGTCTGGCGGCGCTCGGGGATGCGGTTATCTACCAGATTCACCACACCGCCACTGGCAGTGGAACCATACATCAGGTTGGCCGGACCGCGTAATATTTCAATGCTGTCAATCAGCAACGGCTCGGCTGATACGGCATGATCCGGACTGAGTGCAGAAGCATCCAGTGAGTTCAGACCGTCTTCGGTGATACGTACACGTGAACCGCCCAGACCACGAACGATTGGGCGCCCCGCACCAGGGCCGAAAAAGGTACTGTGGATGCCCGGTTCGGCCTGCAAGGTTTCGCCAATGGTGGCCGCTTTGCGATCATCAAGTTGCTCTCCAGTTAGAATGCCCACCGGACTGGTAGAGTCCAGCGCGGAGCCACCCTGAGGCAAGGCACGAACTTCCATGCTTTCAAGCGCTGTGCTGTGTGATTCTTCATCCTCAATGGCGACAGCCGCTGGTGCTTGCTGCGCGTACGCAGCTGCAAACATGCTGCTTATTGCCATGGCCACAACAAGTCGAGTCATTGTGTGCAGTATCATCATTGGTAAGATCGGGTGGGCTAAATAAAAAGTAATGTTATTACATAACTTATTTAATCGCAAGCTTTCCAAGCGCGTGTCGCTGCGGCTGGTCGCGGCCATGCTGTTTTTTGTCGTAAGCCTGCATGCCATCGATCAATACGCCGTTGGCCAAATGACGATTGTTCAGCCTGGCAGTGAGCACAACGGCGAGGCGCAAATGCAACAGCATGATGATACGGTTGACGCTGTAACAGATGCTGATTCGGCGCAGATTCTTGCTGTTACCGAACCGCCCTTGAATGCGGAAAAACTCGAATCTGGCGAAGTGCTCATGCGTTTCACCACCATCAGCAATGAGCTGCAGCGCGTGCGGGCCTGGGTATTGATCGCGGCACCAAGACAAACGGTGTGGGACATTCTTTTGGATTGCGATCAGGCCAGGAACTACGTTCCGGATATGCGCGAATGTGTGATCCGGCACTCAGGGAAAACGGCTGCCGGCAACGATTTTGATATCACCTATCACCGGATTAAGCCGTTTTTCTTCATGGCCAGCGTGGAAAACGTGTTTCAGGCGGAGTACCTGCCGCCGGATAGCATCAGGTTTCACCGTGTCGCTGGCGATCTGGTGCATTTTACCGGCCTTTGGCAATTCACGGAGTTGTCTGTCAACAGCATGCTGCTGCATTATGAGGCTGAGTTGGATCTGCGCGCAGCGGTCGATGTTGGCGGCGAGCGTCCTCTCATCCGCAATGATGTTCGCAGCATGTTGAAACGTTTGAAACTTCTGTCAGAGCAGGCTTTTGAGCTTGCTGATGTGGATTGAGGAACGGTCAGGTCGTGCGCCAATGCGGTTGCTGACAGGGGCTGGCAAGGTCGGTGTCGCTCAGGCTTTCAATTTGTCCGGCCCGTTGCTGCCGGCAGTCCTTTCGTATTCACCCTGGCCGACTTTTTTGTACTGGGTAAAGCCATGTTTTTCGATGTGACCTGGTGAGAGCAGGTGACCATCACTGCTGATGACTGCCGGGGCAGTGATGCAGCGCCGCAAGGCAGCGCCGCATTGTGGACAGTTTGATAATGGCTCGGCCGACATTTTTTCCAGTTGTTCAAAACCGTTTCGGCATTGTGCACAGTGTTCGTCACCACTGGCCTGATACACGTGAATCGGCATACTAGTGGTCCTTCAAACTGCAGCCGTGATGATTACATTGAAGAACCACTAGCTCAGTGAATGCCGTGCATGCCGCGACGCAGAATCGGTGAAATGACAAGCATGAAAATGCCGGCGCCAATGCCAAACCACATCAGAAACGTGAACAAATCCACATAGCTGGCCAGGGCCGTGGCAACATCGGCCACTTCACCTGACTCGGTGTCAATGGCAGCCCATTTGGACATGCGGGTGGCCAGTGTTTCCGACAACGCGGTAGCCAAAAACCAGGTTCCCATGGCGGCGCCAACCACCTTTGGTACCGCCAGTTTGGTGACTGCCGACAAGCCCACCGGCGACAGACTCAACTCGCCCATGGTGTGCAGCAGATAAGCCAGCACCAGCCAGATCATGGCCACCTTGCCGGAGGCATCAGGAAATTGTGCACCCAGTACCAGGGCGCCGAATCCGAGCCCGGCCTGAATGATGCCCAGAGCGAATTTGACCGGAGTGGAGGGTTCCAGCCCACGTTTTGCCAGCCATACCCAGGCAACCGCAAACACCGGTGCCAACAGCATGATGAAACCGGCATTCAATGAGCCGAACTGGGATGCTCGAAGCTCAGTGTTGCCAATGGTTCTATCCATGACCCGGTCGGCGAACAGGGTCATGGAACTGGCCGATTGCTCGAACAGGGCCCAGAACACGATGGTTGATCCGATCAGAACCATCAGCACCAGCATGCGATGGAAGTCCTCACGGCTGGTCTTGTAAAAGCTGTAGGCGATCAGGCCCAGGCCTGCAACGGCTAGCATGCTCAACTGCAATAGGTGAACCACGGGTTCGCGCTGCACTATCCACCAGACAATGGACAGCGTCAGAATGCTGAGGATGTAGATACTCCATTCCTTGTTGATTGGGCCCAGCGTCTTTTGCTTGAGTAGGTCCGGATCGCTAGGCTCGGCGACACCATGCAGGAATTTCTGCCCGTAGATAAAGGTGATCAGGCCGACGATCATGCCGACACCAGCAGCGCCAAAGCCATAGCCCCAACCATAGGTTTCGCCCAACCAGCCACACAGCAAAGTTGCGGTAAAAGAGCCAATGTTGATGCCCATGTAAAAGATGGTGAAGCCAGAGTCGCGGCGTGGATCGTCTTTTGCATAGAGTTGGCCGACGATGGTCGAAATGTTGGGCTTCAGGAAGCCGACGCCGACGACAATCAGCGCCAGGGCAAAATAAAACACATTCAGCGCGGCGGTATCACGCACGGTAATGGCCTCGGTGAGCACGGTACCGGCAGCCAGCGTGGTGCCATCTGCCAGGCTCAGTGCCTGCTGCAGCACAGCGCCGGCAGCATAGGAGACCGCCTGATGACCTTCCACGGCCATCAAAATATGGCCTAAAGACAGCAAAATTCCGCCAAACACCACGGCCTTGCGAAAACCCAGATAGCGATCCGCCAGCGCGCCACCAATCACCGGCAGCGCGTACACCAGACCGGCATAAGCACCGAGCACATCCAGCCCCATGGCATCGGAAAACAGATGGTATTTGGTTAGATACAGCAACAACAGGTACTTCATACCATAGAAGGAGAAGCGTTCCCACAGTTCCGTGGCGAAGCAGACATACAGGCCTACTGGGTGGCCAAACAGTTCCTTATTTGCTCGGCTGGTGATGTTGATGTCCGGAGAAATGACTGTACTCATGTGGCTGATTCCCGATTGTGTTCAGATTTTGATCGCGTATCATAGCATCATAAACTTTTGTGACAGGTCGAAATGAATCAAAACCAAAAGGCTGGCAGCAGCGCAGCCAGAACCCTATTGATCGGTGGGGCCGCAGGTGGATTGGGCAGTGCGCTGGCGCATGAGCTGGCCAAACGGCAAGCCGCTGGTACCTTGATCCTGCTGGATCGCAATGTTCGAGCCATGCAAAAACTGGCCACTACTCTGGAAGCAGAGACTGGGGTGCAGGTGGTTTTGTACCCGCTTGACCTGGGTGGTGCCGCGCCACAGGACTATGTGCAATTGGCAGATACCATTGCGCAGGAATACGGCAAGCTGGATGGTTTGTTGTTTGCTGCCGCGCAATTCATTGGATTGCGACCACAACAGCAGATGGTTCCGTACGAGTGGCTGGTGGAGTTACAAGCCAATCTGGGCAGCAGCCAGATGTTGATGCTGGCGTTGACGCCGCTGTTGCTGCAGTCCGACGATGGTCGCGTGGTGTTTGTCAGTAATGACCTGGGCATGACCAGCAAGGCTTATTGGGGCGCATACGGCGTGGCTCAGCACGGCATTGCTGCACTGGCCTCGCAGTGGGCGCAGGAACTCTCCAACACCAGCTTGCGGGTATTGCACTGTCAACCGGGTGCCATGCGCACCAGCCTCAGAGCCAATGTCTGGCCATCCACCAACCCAAACCAATGGCCCAGCCCGGATTTGGCCGCGGCGCGCATCAGTGACTGGTTGCTGCAGCAACAAACTGATACTGGTCTGCACACTTTAACCATGCCAACGGAACAACATAGCCATGTCTGAAGACTTGTTTTTGAAAATCATCAAGCGTGAAATACCTGCCGAGATCATCTTTGAAAATGATCGGGTGCTGGCTTTTCGCGACATCAATCCGCAAGCGCCATTGCATGTGCTGGTCATCCCCAAACAGCACATACGCACGATCAATGACATCACTCCGGAGCAGGATGCGGTGCTGGGTGAGATGTTTCGTGCTGCTGCACAGATTGCCACTGCTGAGGGTTATCGGGACGAGGGCTACCGGGTGGTGATGAACTGCGGCGAACGGGCTGGACAAAGCGTGTTTCATATTCACTTGCACCTGCTTGCCGGGCGTGATCTGGGCTGGCCGCCTGGGTGAAGGCTGCGCTGCTGCATGCTGCCATGGTAGGTTCTGGCGGTTTCGCTGGTGCCTTGCTGCGGTATTGGCTCAGTACCTGGGTAAACCGGCAACTGGGCAGTGGCTTCATGCCGTTCGGCACGCTTATCGTCAATCTGCTCGGCTGCTTGCTGATTGGCCTGGTCGCCGGTGTTGCGGACCGGCAGGAGTTGCTCGGGCTGGAAGCGAGGTTGCTGCTGGTGGTGGGCTTACTGGGAGGTTTCACGACCTTTTCAGCTTTTGCCCTGGAAAGTCTGTTGCTGTTGCAAGCGGGCAATCTGATTGCCGCGGTGACCTATGTGGGGGCACACCTGATAATGGGCGTTGCGCTGGTCTGGTTGGCTTACATGTGGATGACCGGGGGGTGAGCAGCCCCGTCATGCCTGGGCCATATTTCCACATTTTCGGTGGTCAACGAGATGAGGTTTCGGCAGTTATCAGCTTGGTCTTCCTCACCTGGTGAGTTGAAGTTCGGGTGTAGCGCCAGACTTGTGCCGGCGGCAGGTTGTTCCAGACCCGGCCGCAACGTTCAGCCTGAAGTCCAAGCCGAGCCATACTGACCGCGGAAACCGGTGAGTGGATACCGTAGGTGAACTGGATCAGCACGCCGTTATCAGGTAGCACAGCAAAACAAGCCTGGATGATCGCCTCGCGCACCGGCAATGCCATGTTCAACAATGGCAGTCCGGAAATGACTGCATGGTATGCTTTTGTACTGTCACCAAGATGCTTGTTTAGCAAAGCTGCGTCTGCATGCAGCGTGTTCAGCTCCGGCCAGGTGCTGAGCAGACCATCAATCAGCTTGGGATCGCGTTCGACCACCAGCAAGCGCGCATGGCCTACGGCGTTCAGAAGTTCTCTGGTAATGGTGCCGGTACCACCACCCAATTCAATGATGTTGCCACTGAAATCCGCAGGCAATGCGGCAACCATCGCTAGTGCAAGCCTGGCACTGCTGGGTGCAACTGAGCCGATGGCTCTGGGGTTGCGCAGCCAGGCGCGCCAGTGTGCTACCAGTGTGGAATAATTTTTCAAGCAGGGGCTCTTTAGTGGCTAACCAATTTGGGTGGGATCACTGCGCTCAGCAAGCGTGATTATACGCCGCCGGCATGATGATTGGGGAATGTGATTAAAAACACGTTTGGCTATTGGCTTTTCAGTATGGGCTGTACTATAATAGCCTGCTCAGTCGATTAGAGTATGACTGACAGCCAGCTAAAATCGCTGGCTAGACCTATGCTGCCGGTGCGTGGACCGGAAAAACTCTGACCCGGAAACCCTGTGCTTGCAGTGGTTTTCGGGTTTTGCCGTTCCTGAACCGCAGCCAGGTGCTCGCAGGACTGGTGACAGACAAATGAGTGTTGGTCCGGATCGGTGTCGATCTGAATCGGTTCAGCTTGATACGCCAGCGGCAGCCGGCTAGACGGCGGCAAGCAGTGTTCGAGTTGGAACTGGAAAGATTACGTAAGGATTACCAAGGCATCTTAGGCAGCTAAGTGCATAGACAACTACTACTCACAGACAAGTTGAGACAGATATGGCAACAGTAAACCAATTGGTCCGCAATGCGCGCAAGCCAAAGATCTACAAGAGCAACGTGCCGGCGCTGGAAAGCTGCCCGCAAAAGCGTGGTGTTTGCACACGTGTTTATACCACGACACCGAAAAAGCCAAACTCGGCGTTGCGTAAAGTGGCCAGGGTGCGCCTGACCAACGGTTTTGAAGTCGCCGCCTACATCGGTGGTGAAGGCCACAACCTGCAGGAGCACTCGGTGGTCCTCATTCGTGGCGGCCGAGTTAAAGACTTGCCGGGTGTGCGTTATCACACCGTTCGCGGCACGCTCGATTGCGCCGGAGTCGGCGAACGCAAGCAGGGACGATCCAAGTACGGCACCAAGCGCCCGAAATCGTAAAGACCGCCTAAACCAAATTCGTCAATCGTATTCGCGGGCCTTGATTCCCGCCAAAAGAGACAAACAATGTCACGCAGAAGCCAAGCACCTAAACGCGTCATCCTTCCGGACCCAAAATACGGCAGTGACTTGCTGGCGAAATTCATGAATATGATCATGAATGACGGCAAAAAGTCGGTCGCCGAGCGCATCATTTATGGTGCGCTGGATCGCATCAACGAGAAGGGTGTCGCCGAAGGTAGCCAGTCTCTCGAAGTTCTGGAGCAGGCATTGGAAAACGTAAAGCCCGTCGTCGAGGTCAAATCCCGGCGTGTTGGCGGTGCGACCTACCAGGTGCCGATTGAAGTTCGACCCGCACGTCGCCAGACACTGGCAATGCGCTGGGTGATCGAAGCCGCGAGAAAGCGCAGCGAAAAATCCATGGCACACCGGCTGGCACATGAATTGATG
>JAJFKZ010000169.1 GCA_021772955.1 Gammaproteobacteria bacterium
TTTGGACACTTTATGGGGGTGCGTCTTCGACGCATTTGCATCGACTGGATACCGGCCTACGCCGGTATGACGGCAGTCTTCAGGCCTCTAAACAACGCTTGATATCCCGGCGCAGGCCGCGTTGCGTGTCGCTATACACGCTATGAAGCGTCGCGAAGCGACCCCATCAACAGTCCCAGTCAAAATAATCGTCGCGCAGCGACCCCACCAATAGATCCAGTCAAAATCACTGTCGCATAGTGACTCCCTACTAATCGCAAAGGGCATCCGGCAAATGACTGGATTGCCACAACGGCTAGGCCGCTTCGCAATGACAAGGAAATCGCCAGCAGGGCTGGCTCCTACAAAAACCCGAAAGCCGCAGCAGCTGCCACCTCAGTCATCAGCATGCTCGCCTGCGCCCAGCCATTGCCCCAGCGCTTGCGCTTCAAACCCGGTCAGCATGCGCGCACCGTCCACAAACAGCGGTCGCTTGACCAGCTCAGGGTGTTTGCTGATCAATGCCATCAGGTGCTGCACGGTCAGTTCACCCGGTGGCAGCTTGAGCGAGTCATCCAGACCGCGCCAGGTGGTGCTGCGCCGGTTCAGTAAACGTTGTTCACCCAATATGGCCAGCCAGGCGCGCACCTGACCCGGTTGTGGCGGCTGCGCACGCAAATCCACAAACTGGTACTCGACCTGATGCTGATCCAGATACCGACGCGCCTGTCGGCAGCTGTCACAGTTTTTCAATCCATACACCTTGATCATCATTGCTCCCGGGCGATAAGCTCAAACCGTTATCATATACTGATGCCCTCAGCAACAGGTACGAAGCAGACACTATGAGCGAACGCGAAACCATGGAATACGACGTCATAATCGTCGGCGCCGGCCCGGCTGGGCTGAGCTGCGCGCTGCGACTGCGGCAACTGAACCCGGACCTGTCTGTTTGCGTGATCGAAAAAGCCTCCGAGATTGGCGCACACATCCTCTCCGGCGCGGTCATCGAAACCGCACCGCTGGATCAACTGCTGCCCGACTGGCGGCAGCAACCACCACCGATTTGCGTTGATGCGGTGAGTGATGAATTGCTGTTACTGAGCAAGCACAAGGCCCGGCGCTTGCCAACACCGCCGCAGCAAAATAACCACGGCAACGTGATCGTGTCACTGGGCGCGATGTGTGCCTGGCTGGGCGAACATGCCGAGGCGGCCGGGGTGGACGTGTTCCCCGGCTATGCCGCCAGCAACATAGCCTGGAACGACGATGGCAGCGTCGGCGGCGTGCTGATTGGTGACATGGGCATTGATCGTGATGGTGAGCCCAAGGAAACTTTTGTCCAGGGCATCGCCATTCATGCGCCGGTGACGGTATTCGCCGAAGGCTGTCGTGGTCACTTGAGCAAGCAGCTCATCAAGCAATTTGGCCTGGACAAAGACAGCGATCCACAAACCTATGGCATCGGCTTGAAAGAACTCTGGCAGCTGCCGCCCGGGCGGGTCAAACCCGGACACATCCAGCACAGCATCGGCTGGCCGCTGGACAACAACACCTACGGCGGCAGTTTCATCTACCACCTGGATCAGGATCGCGTGGCGGTCGGTTTTGTGGTCGCACTGGATTATGCCGACCCTGAGTTCAAACCTTTCGAGGCCTTTCAGCAGTTCAAGCATCACCCGCACATCAAGCCGCTGCTGGAAGGCGGTGAAATACTGTCGTCAGGCGCGCGCGCGCTGATCGAAGGCGGCTGGCAATCATTGCCCAAGCTGGACATGCCGGGCGCCATCCTCATCGGCGATGCCGCCGGACTGATGAATGTGCCCAAGGTCAAAGGCACCCATCAGGCCATGCGCTCGGGCATGCTGGCCGCCGAACACCTGCACCAGGGGCAAGTCAGCACCGGCTTCGACAGCAAGCTGCGCCAGTCTGCCATCGCCACCGAGCTACGCAAGGTGCGCAATATTCGTCCTGGTTTCCACAAAGGCTTGTGGTTTGGCCTGGCCAACGCCGCCTGGGAAACCATCAGCTTCGGGCGATCGCCGTGGACATTGAAGAATCATGCCGATCACAGCGCTCTGCAGCAAAATCTCGAAGTTCAATACGATTGGGTCGACCGCGATTTGCCGCCCAAAGACCGTCTCGCCGCCGTGTATTTTGCCAGCACCGAGCACGATGAAGACCAGCCCATACACCTGCAGATTCTGGAGCCGGACATCTGCATCAGCCGCTGCACAGAAGAATACGGCAACCCCTGCACGCGTTTTTGTCCGGCCAGTGTCTATGAAATGGTCACCGACGACAGCGGCACACGCTTGCAGATCAACGCGGCCAACTGCGTGCACTGCAAGACCTGCGACATCAAGGACCCGTATCAGATCATCAACTGGGTCACGCCCGAAGGCGGCGCCGGCCCCAACTACCGCAACATGTAGCGCAGCCAGCGACGCTCAGACTTGACGCTGGCTTAGCCTGTATGGTCGCCCTACTCTGGTCGCCCTACTCGGCCTCGATCACCTGCTCGGCAAAGCTGGCATAGGCACGCCCCATGTCCTTGGCCATGCTGTCAGGATAAAAATGGAAAATGCCATCGGTCAATGACTGGATAATACCCTCACTGACCAGGCTCACCGGTTCGGCGTTCGCATCAATGCCGGCCTTGGTGGCCATATCGGTGGCGATCGGTCCCGGATGCACGCTCAGCACCTGCGTACCCTGTTCGGCCAACACCTGCTGCAACGATTGGGTCAAGGAATACGCCGCCGCTTTGGAGGCGCAATAAGTGCTGGCAAACGCCATGCCGCGCAGTGAAGCAACCGAATTCAGCTGCACCAGCGCCCCGCCACCGTTGTGTTTGAGAATCGGTGCAAAAGCCCGCGCCATGCGCAGCAGACCAAACAAATTGACTTCCAACTCGTGACGCAACGCTGCTTCTGCTTCCAAATCCAGCGGTGTGCAGGTTTCCAGCACCCCGGCATTGTTCACCAGCAATTGCACATCCGTCGCCTTGGCTGCAGCATGATTGACCTGGTCCTGATCGGTGACATCCAGCTCCAGCGCCACGATGCGGTCGGCATAGACAGCCTGCAAACCCTGCAGGGACTTGATGTTGCGCGCACCAGCATAAACCTTGCTGGCACCGTGTTCCAGCAGTGCTTCCACGATGGCCTTGCCGATACCACGGTTGGCACCGGTGACCAATGCTGTTTTTCCCTGGACATTAAATCCCATGGTGATTCTCCTGGTTGAATGTGGTGATCATGACACGGTACGTTGGTTGCCATGCGGTTGATTTGCAAGCAGGGAGTCGCTGCGCCATGCAGCGTCGCGAAGCGACACCCTTTATCGTTATACCGGCGCAGGCTGGCATAGGCTAAATCGAAGCCGTCATACCGGCGCAGGCCGCGTTGCGTGTCGCTATACACGCCATGCAGCGTCGCGCCTGTCTGCGTGCAACGCACAGGCAGGCAGCGACACCCTTTACCGTCATACCGCCGAAGCTGGTATAGGCTAAATCGAAGCCGTCATACCGGCGCAGGCCGGTATCCAGTCAAAATAATTGTCGCCCAGCGACCCCTTCGTTTGCAGTGTCACATCAGCAAAATGCAAGCATACAAAGCAGCCTTCGACATCTTTTATCAGGGTGCGTCTTCGACGCATCTGAATCGACTGGATACCGGCCTGCGCCGGTATGACGGCAGACTTCAGGGCTTTACACAATGCTTGTCATCGTGGCGTAGGCCGCGTTGCGTGTCACTATACACGCCATGAAGCGTCGCACAGCGACCCCATCAATAGACCCAGTCAAAATAATCGTCGCCCAGCGACCCCTTCGTTTGCAGCGTCACATCAGCAAAATGCAAGCATACAAAGCAGCCTTCGACACCTTTTATTAGGGTGCGTCTTCGACGCATCTGAATCGACTGGATTGCCACAGCGGCCAGGCCGCTTCGCAATGACGAAGCAATCGCCAGCAGGGCTAGCTCCTACTACAACTGGGTTGCTGCGTCGGTGTTGACACATCGTAGTTAAAGG
>JAJFKZ010000170.1 GCA_021772955.1 Gammaproteobacteria bacterium
GGACCGATCAGATTTCTACCTCGATCCCATCCAGAAGATCCTCATCCGAACCCTCTTTCAGATCCGCCCACAGCGGCGTGCTCAGATAGCGTTCGCCGGTATCCGGCAACATGATCAACACATGACTGCCTGATGGAATCGACTTCGCCAGTTGGATTGCGGCGGCAAATGTAGCGCCTGCTGAAATGCCACAGAATATGCCTTCCTTGCGCGCCAATTCACGCGACCAGTGCATGGCATCGTCCTCGTTGACCGGGATATTGATGTCAAACACATCACGGTCCAATACTTCCGGGATAAAATCCGGTGTCCAGCCCTGGATCTTGTGTGGTGACCATGGCTTGCCGGCCAGCAGGCCTGCTTGCTCGGGCTCGGTCACCACGATCTTGATAGCCGGTCTGGCCGCTTTCAGCATGGTGCCAGCTCCACTCAGAGTGCCGCCGGTACCGTATCCGGTCACAAAATAATCCAGCGAGCGTCCGGCAAAATCACTCAGAATTTCCGGACCGGTGGTCTGCCTGTGATAGGCCGGGTTAGCCGGATTGACAAACTGTCTGGCCAGGAACCAACCGTGCTTTTCGGCCATCTTCTGCGCCGCTTGCACCATGCCACTGCCCTTCCATTCCTTGGGCGTCAGCACCACACGCGCACCAAGTGCTCGGATCAGCTTGCGCCGCTCGATGGAAAAGGTTTCGGTCATGACCGCGACAAACGGATAACCACGGGCTGCGCAGACCATGGCCAATGCAATACCGGTGTTACCGGAAGTGGCTTCGATCACCGTCTGACCGGGCTTTAATGCACCGCTGCGCTCGGCATCGTTGATGATAGCCCAGGCCAGCCTGTCTTTGACCGAAGACATCGGATTGAAAGCTTCAATCTTGACGTAAAAGTGCATGTCGGGCGGCGTCAGGCGATTGATTCTGACGATTGGGGTGCGACCGATGGTATCAATAATGCTGTCGTGAATCATACGGCTTCCTGGTTGAGATAAATCAGATTAACAAGTTACACTAATGACCACCAGTAGCAACGATTGCTGTCACCCTGCTGGAAGTTACTATGGCCATGGCCATAGTAACACCATGATCATAGTAGTAAATTGGCAACGAAACTCCTATGGTATTTATTGCACGCCGTTTGCAGCACATGTCCGAAAACGGCTTCGTTACGCGACCCCAGGGCCTTCGGCCAGGATATTAACCCGGCAATCTGTCAAACACGGCGAAATCCACGCAGACTGCCCAGGTAGATGCCAATCAGGCACAACAACAACCCCAGCCATTGCCAGAGCGTCAACTGCAGGCTGAAAAACAGCATGTCCCAGCTCACCGACAATGCCGGCTGCAACAGCAACAGTAAACCCGCCAGACCAGCTGCAATCATCGGCAAGCCGCGACTGATCAACAACCAGCCCAGCACTTGACACAACCACCCATAAGCAAGCAGCAGCCAGAGGTTTTTGCTGTCAGGAATTCGAAACGAGTCACCTTCCAACAACATGACCAGCGCCATGAACACGCTGGTCAACAGTGAAATTTGCAACAACCGCCAAACCGGGTTGAGCCTGCGCTGCTGTGATTGACCATGCCTTAGACTGAGCATGTAGCCGCTGTAAGCGATGGCCGTGAGCAAGCCATACAGCAAACCGTTGCGCTGCTGCAGATCCCAGCTCGGCCAACTCTGCACCAGTAACAGCCACAAGCCGATGATGGCCAGCGACAAACCCGTAAAAAACCTCGCACCTGGCCGTTCGGCTAACAGCACAATGCCCGCGAACGTCATAAAAAACACCTGAAAGTTGGCCAACAGTGTCGCCAGTCCGGGGCCAACCCAGACAATGCTGCGATGCCACAACCACAAATCAAAACTAAAAAACAGCGCCGCCAGGGCCGACCAGGCCCAACCTGCAGTCCATTGTTGCCAAAACTGCCGACGCCATTTCGTCACCAGCATCAGCAGCAATAACAACCCTGCAGCACCGAACAGCATGCGGTAAAAGCCGGCGGTGCTGGGAGCCACAGTTACCAACCCCACGAACGGCGCCGACAGGCTGATCAATACCGCACCACCCAGCACCTGCAGTGCAGGCCCGCGCGGGGCCATCGGCTCCTGGCTCAAGGTTTTCTGAGCACCGATTTGGACATTATTTCGGGCGCACAGGCATGCCGAATAAACATATTCTTGAGCGGTTGCAGCCGATTTGCAAGGCTGATGCCAAGCGCTGCCAGGCCTTGCTGGCTACGAAACAATCGTTCCAGCTGATCAATGCCATTGGCCATCAGCGTATTCTCGCTGAGTCGCCGCCGTTGGTAAGTGGCGAGCAGCTTGTCCAGCCCGCTGCTGGCCTGGCTATCGCTCAGCAACTGCCGATTTCCGGCCAGCAATGCGGCCAGCTCCTGCACATCCTGAAAGCCCAGATTAACACCCTGCCCGGCCATTGGATGAACCTGATGCGCGGCATCGCCAACCAGCACCACGCGCTGCTGGACCATGCTTTCCGCCAACTGCAGGTGCAGGGGAAATCCTGCCACCTGGGAAACTACCTGCACCCGACCAAACCGGGCATTGCTCAGCATGGTCAGTTCTGCTGCCAGAGCTTCCGGGCTTGATTTGAGTTTTTCCGCAGCCTGATCTTCTGGCAAACTCCAGACCATGGATGAGCGCCCCTGATCAAGCGGCAAGAACGCCAGCGGGCCACCCGGCAAGTGTATCTGCCAGGCAATTCCGGGATTGGGCTGCGCTGTTTCCAGTACCGCGACCAATGCCTTTTGCGCGTAATCTCTGCGCTTGAGAGGCAACTCACAGCATGCACGAATGCTGGATTTAGCGCCGTCTGCGGCAACCAGGAGCCTGGCACTGACGACACTGTCGTCATCCAAAGTGAGATCCACAGCCCGGCGCCGCTGCACCAGCGATTTCACCGATCGACCGGTCACTTTGATGACGTTGTCGGGCAGCGATTGCCACAGCGCCCATTGCGTCAAGCGGTTTTCGACAATCCAGCCCAGCGCCTGCAAACCATGCTCATGTGCAGTGAAGTTGATCTGGCCACCCTGCCCGGTACAGACCTGCATCACAGCATAGGCGGTAGCGCGCTGTGCAGTGATCAGCTCCCAGGCGCCCAAGCCGGCCAGCATCTGCTGGTTGCCCGGTGCAATTGCCGAGACCCGCAAATCCGGTAATGCCCGATAGTCATACTCAGGTGGTGGATGCTGATCCAGTAGCAACACTTCAAAACCCTGTCGCGCCAATAGCGCGGCGCAGGCAGTACCGACCATGCCGGCACCAATGACCGCGATTTCAACTTGACGGGCCGCAGTCCGGTTGGAATCGGAATTGGATGTGTCTGTCGTGCTTGCATCAGTCATATCGGCAAGCCCGCATTTTTCATGAAAGGTTCAAATGGCAGGGCAAATCTGGCCACTCCTCTGTGCGAATGTACACTTCTAGCTCCTAGTTTATCAATGAAGTTTGTCATAAACAGTCCGTCATTAAGAAATAGGTGGGCTAGGCTCTTCGTTGCCGGGTGGCGTCACCGCAAACGACTTTGCCGAGAACTGACTGCGATAGCCCATGGCCCGGTTCACCAGTGATTGCTGCAAACCCGGCAGCCATTGATGCGCCAGCAAGGCAGCACTGCGCAACCCCCGCGCCAGCAGGCTGGGGTTGGAATACAAACGCGCCAGCGTATCGGTGTAGCGTATGGTCTCGCGTTGATCGTGATCGCGTGTTTGCTGATAGCGCTGCAACACATCCACGCTGGCAATATCCATGCCGTCACGTTGCGCTGCAAGGAGGCTGGCGGCCAACTGCCAGGCATCTCGCAAGCCAAGGTTAAAGCCTTGCGCCGAGACCGGATGAATGGTGTGTGCGGCATTTCCGATCAACACCACGCGCTCACGCACGTGCTTTTGTGCAGCCACCAGTCGCAGCGGATAGCTGGCACGTTTTCCGATGCGTTCAAATCGGCCCAGTCGATGGCCAAAGCGCAGTTGCAGCTGCTGCATGAAATCCGCATCATTCAGGCTCAGCAATCCATCAGCTTGTGCTTTGTGCACACACATGACCACGCCGAGCCGACCCGCAGGCTGCGGCAACAAGGCCAGCGGCCCGTGCTCACCAAAGCGCTCGTAGGCCATACCGGATGAGCTGCGTTGCGTGCTGGCATTACAAATGATCGCAGTCTGTTGGTAATCATGTTGCCGCACTGGCAGCCCGGTCAAATGCCTGACCGCGGAATCCGCACCATCAGCACCGACCACAAGCCTGGTGGTCAGTGTGGGTTGCGCGCCAGTCAGCTGCAGTTCAACCCCATTGGCCACATAACGCAAGCCCTCAAGTCGGGCTGGCGCCAGCCATTGCAATTGCGCTGCGCGCTGCGGTTCCAGCAACTGCTGTCGCTTTGGCTCAGTCTCATCAGTGCGCAGCTCAGGCGACGTGACCCCAGCCTGATTGTTGATTGCCTGCAACATCGCGCGACCGATTTCCTTGGCCACCAGTACGTGCCCGAACTGCTCGCGACCATGCTCGGCAGCCTGCAGCAGTGTGCGCCCGGGTCGACCTTGATCGGTGACATGAATGCCGGTGATCGCAACGCCCTGATCGCGCAACAGCGCAGCCAGACCGAGTTGCCGCAAGATCTGACCGGAAACCTCATTGATGACCAGCGTGCGGTCATCGTAGCTGGGCTGCTGGTCGGCACTGGCAGTGAATGCTTCCAGCACGGCAATGCGCAAACCACTGTCGCGCAGTGCCAGCGCCAGACTGGCGCCAACCAGACCACCGCCGACGATGGCAACATCAACGTCGGTCATCGGCGTGTTTGCAGTCTGGTCAGGCATTGATCAAAGTCTCCACATCGGCGACTGACTTCGGCAAAGCTGCCGACAAGATCCTGGCCTGTCCTTTGCTCACCACCACATCATCCTCAATGCGAATGCCGATGCCGCGCCAGCACGGGGCCACGGATTCATCCGCAGGCGGTATGTAGATACCAGGCTCCACGGTCATGACCATGCCAACCTCCAGTTGACGCGACTCACCGGCCAGACGGTAGTCGCCCACATCATGCACATCCAGCCCCAGCCAATGCCCTGTTTTATGCATGAAGTATTTTTCATAGGATCCTGATTTCATTGCTTTTTCGTACCCACCAGACACAATCCCCAAGGCGCATAGCCCGGCACAGATGGTGTCCGCAGCGGCGTCATGCACAGCATCCCAGCAATGCGCAGTGGTGGCTTTGGCAATGGCGGCATGCTGCGCCTCCAGCACCAGCTCATACAGCGCTTTTTGGGCCGTATTGAAGTGGCCATTGACCGGATAAGTACGGGTGATATCAGCCGCATAGCCCTGGTATTCGCAGCCTGAATCCACCAACAGCAAACCACCTTCCGGCAAGGCTTGGTTATTGTCAGTGTAATGCAAAATACAGGCATTTTCGCCGCTACCGACTATCGCCGGATAAGCGCTCTGACAGCCACTGCTGATGTAGTCATGCATCAAACTGGCGGTGATATCACGCTCGTTGTGCATGCTGCAGACCGCGCCCATGGCACGTGCATGGGCGCGACAGGACACATCGGCTGCGATCTGCAGCATCTCCAGTTCAAAGCGGCTCTTGATCAAGCGCAATTCGTGCAGCAGGTGGCGGACATCAATCAATTCTTCCGGCATGCTCAGTTGGGCAGTTGATTGCGCATGCATCCAACCGATCAGACGTTGATCAAAACCGGCATCCTGGCCCAATCTGCTGTAGATCCGTTCGCGACCTTGCAGCAATTGCGGCATGAGGTCGTCCAGTTGCGAAATCGGATAGGCGTCATTCATGCGGTACTCGGTTCGGGCCGCGTCCAGTCCGGCATAGTCACCATGCCAACGCGCTTGCCGCGCATCTTGTGGCGCACAGAACAGGCTGACATGACAGTCGCTGCCATGCTCGGAAGTGATCACCAGCACAGCGTCGGGTTCATTGAACCCACTCAGATACCAGAAATCATTGTCCTGACGAAACGGGTAGTAGACATCGTTGCTGCGCACCTTCTGGCTGGCTGCGGGTATTACGGCGACGCTACCGGTGCCAATCATGCCGGCCAGATCTGCACGCCTGCGCGCGCATTCAGCCATCAACCTCTGAAACTCGCTGGTTTTCAATGCAGCACCGGTGCCGAATCTGTGCTGAGTGCCGGTGCCTGGTCAGTAATGATGGAGTGATGAATCAACTGCACGGCCACGCGCACGTATTCGACCAGCTCGGTGTAAGCCTGCTCCAGCTCTTCCAGATCGGCGGCAGTCAGATCGGCCTCAGCATTGCCCGCCATCAGACTGGCGCGGCTGATCTGCTGCAAGTCGCGCAGTGCCTCATCGGCGTCCGCGTTCAGCTGCAGCTGCTTGTGCACCCCCATGCCGCTGACAAAGGCACCGCACCAGTCCGCCAATGACGAGGTTTTGAGTTCCAGACTGGCTGAATCTTCCGGCTGCAACGGGTAAAAATCACTGGCCGCATCGAGCAATTGCGCGTTGATCGCTGCCAGCGCGGCGCTGCTGGCCTGCAGCAAGGCCTGATCTTCTCCCTCGGTGCCAAGCCAGAGCAAGAATTCACTCGCATGTCGGGTATAATCCCGGGACGGCTGTACACAGGCGTGCGCACAGATTAAACCGTGCATTTCGCTGGCATCAGGAAAGTCTGACGTATTCGACAGTTCCAGCAACAAATGCAGAATTTCTTGCATGTTATTCATTTTCATGCCTAAGTCATGATATAAAGTAGACTAGCAGTCTGTCGGACTTAACCGATTCTAGCGAGGAAAAGCCAGTTTGAGACAGATTTTTCGATCTATTGAGGCGAATAGTAGGCCTATTTTACGAAAAAGATCGGAAAATACGGACAAATCTGGCATTCCCGCAGTAGATCAGCGTTAGCTCCTACACGCTGCATACATGGCGTCATGCAGATGGATTTGCACTATTATGCCGCTAAGTGGATGGCAATGACATTAATACCCAACCCGATACATTGGGGAAACTGACGATGAATCAACTTGAAGCCACCAAAACCAATATACAACAGCTTGAACAGCAGATCAGCCGCTTGCTGGACATGAAGCGCAAACTCGAGCAGGAAAACACCTCACTGCTCGCGCGCCAGGAATCACTGGTGGTGGAGCGCGCCACCCTGCTGGGCCGCAATGAGCAAGCCCGACATCGTGTTGAAGGCGTCTTGAACCGACTCAAAGCAATGGAAAAAGTCTAGTGGCCAATACTGATCGCCAACCCATGACGGTAAGGGTTCTTGATCGTGAATTCACGATCGGCTGCGAGGCACATGAACGTGAACAGTTACTGGATGCCGCCCGTTATCTGGACTTGCGCATGCGCGATGCTCGTGATCACGGCCCCAGCCTGACGTATGAAAAAATTGCCGTGATGAGCGCCCTCAATATCTGCAATATCTTGCTTCAGCAAGAGCGAGAACTGCGCGATCGAGAGCAGCACATCGACCAGCGCGTCGCCGCCATGACCGAAAAACTGCACCGCGAACTTGATGATCGACCCTGAATAAGATTAGACTGTTAGTGTCCTCTGCGAAGTTCGCCAGTCAGAACATTGATGCCTTGTCCCTATTCATCGACCTAGGGAAGACTGATTGTCATTGGTGTGCATGTTCGCCCTTGAGCGAAAAGCCTGATGATGGCACGACGTCAACCCACCTGAGCCTTCGGTTCAAGGTCACGTTCTGGCAGCGGCTTTTGCGGAGGATCACCTTGCTGCCCAGCACGGCACCAGCTTGAACGACAATCCACAAGCAGCGCACAAGCAACGGCTGCGTGATCAACTGCGCAAGCAACGCAATGCAGTTTCCAGCCAGCACAAGGCTGCTGAACAACTGCGCATCCAACAACACCTGCAAACATTCTTGCGCACGCTGCCAGGCGGTCTGATCTGTGCTTATGCCAGCACCCCGTCTGAAATTGATGTGCTGCCAGTATTGGCATCCTTGCAGCAACGGGGATGGCTGACTGCGCTGCCGGTGATTGCTACTGCTCAAGCTGGCAAAATGGACATGCACCTCTGGGCCATCGGCGAGCCACTGTTGCCAAACCGTTATGGCATCATGGAACCGGCAGCAGCAAGCCGGCAGTTACCGCCCGCAGCCTTTGATGTCTGCCTGCTGCCAATGCTGGGCTTTACCCGCAGCGGCAAGCGTCTGGGAATGGGCGGTGGCTACTATGACCGCTGGTTAGTAGATTGCTGCAGCAGCATGCTACGGATCGGCATTGCCAGTCAGTCGCAACAATGTTCAACACTGCCCACAGACGCCTGGGATCAAGACCTGCACTATGTCTGCACCGAACTCGGTCTGCTGGAATGCCAGCAACAAACATTCATTCAACACTGAACCCATGACGGAGAACAAACCTTGCAGTATTGGCTGATGAAAAGCGAACCCGAAGCCTTCGGCATCGATGACCTGCAGCGTGTGGGCAGCGAACCCTGGGACGGTATCCGCAATTACCAGGCGCGCAATTTCATGCGCGACGACATGCAGATCGGCGATCAAGTGCTGTTTTACCACTCCAACTGCAAGCCGCCCGGCATTGTTGGCGTCGCCGAGATTGCCAGCAAGGCCTACCCCGACCCGACCCAGTTCGATCCCGACGACAGCCATTACGACGCCGACAGCAAGCCGGACGCTCCGCGCTGGCTGCTGGTCGATGTCCGCATTGTGCGCAAACTCGACGGGATCATCAGCCTGGAGCAGATCAAAACTCATGCCGATCAACTTGATGGCCTGCCGCTGATCCGCAAGGGCAACCGCCTGTCCATCATGCCGGTGCGCAAGCGGCACTTTGATTATCTACTTCAATTGGACACCGAATGAACCAGGATGCGATGAAACAGCAGGTCGCAGCAGCGGCACTGCAGCAGATCCCCGATGACATCGTGCTGGGCGTTGGCACCGGCAGCACCGTCAATGCCCTGATCAAACTCATGTGCGAACAGCGCAAACGCTTGACCGCGTGCGTGTCCAGCTCCGAAGCCAGCAGCGCATTGCTGCGTGCGGGTGGTTATGAGGTGCTGGATCTGAACACCGCCGGCGACCTGTCGCTGTACGTCGATGGCGCCGACGAATGCGATCCGAACCGATGCCTGATCAAAGGCGGTGGTGGCGCACTGACGCGCGAAAAAATCATCGCTGCAGCCAGCAAACGCTTTATCTGCATCATCGATGCCAGCAAGCAAGTGCCCGTTTTGGGAACATTCCCATTGCCGGTCGAAGTGATCCCGATGGCACGAAGTTATGTCGCCCGAGAATTGCTGAAACTCGGTGGTGAACCGATGTGGCGAGAAAACTTCACCACCGACAACGGTAACCAGATTCTCGACCTTGGCCGGCTCCAGATCCACGACCCGATGGCTCTGGAAGACACCATCAACAGCATTGCAGGCGTGGTCACGGTGGGACTGTTTGCCCACCGCGCAGCTGACCAGGTGCTGGTGGCTTCGGCAGATGGGGTGGTTGAGTTGTAGCGGATGAGTCTTGCTGAAAATGCTGTATGATATTTCTTATGGTCCGTTCAAGTTGTTTATAATCATATAGTTAAGCACATTAACAGTGCTTAAGCGTACAACAAGAAATCAGTTTGCTCTTTTATTCAAAACGCTGTCAATTTACTGGAAAAGCAGCCTTGAGTTCAGGTCTTGCAGGGTGATGGGGGCAGAACTTAGGCTTGACATCAGATTTATCTTCAGGAGCTGGAAAACATGAGAGCACTGACTATCGCTGTCGCAATGCTATTTAATACTTTCGTATTCGCTGCTGATCGACCGGAATACTCCATTGCTTACGATCCGGACAGAAATGCTTTCGTCGATTTCAAAATGGCACTTGATGATGCTAAAGAAAACCAGAAACTTGTATTGCTGGAGCTTGGCGGTGACTGGTGTCGCTGGTGCCACATATTGGATGAATTTTACCAGAGAAATAATAAACTCAAACAGCAATTACTGGAAGTGTTTGTGGTGATGAAGGTCAATGTCAGTGAAGAAAACTGGAACGACGAATTCCGCAGTCATCTACCGGAAGTAATAGCATATCCTCACTTTTTTATTACAGATTTTGATGGTCATGTGATCGCCTCGCAAAATGTTTACGAGTTTGAGGATCGTGGCATTTATTCAAGAAGACTGTTCAAAAATTTTATCAATATATGGTCAAAGGCCAATCAAACGATACAGGGTATAAAGACAGCCCAGGCTAAAAGCCAGTCTATATCCGATATTCAGGGAAGCCCGACGAGTTCTTGAACTTTTGCAATGTGGGACTAAACAAACGCGTTCCAGAGATGCAGTCTGATTCTTGAATTAACCCATTGATTCCGTGAATAGTCAGGACACAGTGAATTCACAGAATCCGACAAATGGAATGGGACACTGACATCCAATGTGCGGAATTCAACACTACCAGCATCATGCGCTTTTAGCAGTGTCAGCGGCACAATCCATGGGTGAATCGCCAGATAACTTCTAGTTAAAGCTGATCAAGCCATAAGCCAATGAATCCCAGGTGAGATTTCGCCTCCAGAGCATCCCGGGTGGCCCAGGAATCTCCAGAACAGGTCATGCAACGGACTCGAACCTTGAAACAATGTCCGTTCACGCCAACGACACTGCGTGTACTGCTGAATGCTTATTGCAGTTATTGCGAACAGGTTTTCGCACGCTATTTGCGGTGCTCGAACCTGGTTGATGATGACGAGAAGTATTTGCCTGGCCTTGCCGTTGTCGGCAAGGCCAACTGTATCGTTACTAACAAGGTGCTATCACCCGCGTCGACGCATCGCGAACGAGCCCAGAGCGGAAAGCATAAGCATCAACAGCAGTAGCGAGTCCTGGCCAAGTGCTGGCACAGCTGCCGGTTGCGGACCCGCTCCGCCGAGCCAGATGGAGTTATCGAAGTTCGGGTTGAATCCGGTATTATTGTCGATGCGGAAGATCGCGCCACCATTAGCGCCAGTGGGGTTCGGAATACCACCAACGCATTGCCCACCACTAAGCGAAACACACTCGATGTCGCCGGAATTGATTTGGACAGTAGCTGACAGGCATTCCTTGGAAGGTTCACAGCCAATAGCACCAAAGCCAGGTTCGAATAAAATATCCATGCCTGTGAAAATCTGTCCAGTAGCCGTTGCCAGCGGAGATGCCCAAAACGTCAAACTATAAGACTGAATGGATCCAATGGCGTCGGTCGTTAGTATTATTTCTGAAACGGTTTCAGAATTGGAGTCGTCCAGCGTCACCACGCCGTCACTGAACGAATAGCTGACCAGGATCGAATTGACGTTCGAGCTGCTATTGGGTGGCAGCGGTTCACTCAGTGTGATATGACCAGTGAGGTTTTGTCCAGCAACATAAGTCCCGAATACGTCGTGGAATGGCTCACTCTGAAAAGTGTATGTGGTCACTTGTGCGTAAGCAACAGTGCCGACTAGCAGCAAAACTGCGGCGAGAGTAATCTTTACAGGCATCGTGATTTGTTCCTTGATTTACGGATCGTCAAGTATATCCAATTGGGTATACAATTTGTAAAACTGAATAGCAAAATGGCATCAAGAAATGCGACTGAATCGGAACAGAAAGAGTAATAGCAAAAAAATCAATAATATAGAAGAATTCTAGAAATGTGTTGGATTATGATGAGATACCAATATCCCAAGCACGGAATACAGTACAACCAGCATCATGCGCTTTTAGCCGTGTCAGCGGCGCAAATCCATGGGTGATCGGCCAGATGGTCTCGTAAAAGCCTGATCGAGCCGTAATATGCAAATCCCAGGCAAGATTCCGCCTCTCGAGCATTTTTAGTGTCCCTAAAATTGTCTCACGAAATTTCCGAGAATATCCCGGAATAATCAGATGTTGATTCCAGAGCAACCAGGGATGATCGAGATTGTCATGGTGAAACCAGATGTTGTCTGACTTAAGCATGCATACAGAGAGGCATACCGGGCTATGCCAAATGGTTGAAAATGTTCTTGGATATCGGTTATGGGGCTTGACTATCCCGAGATCTACCGAGACCCAGCCAATTTCAATCTCTATCCAGTGTATTAATATTACTCCTCAACCTGATTGGTCACGTACATTGAGCCACTTCAAACTGATCGGTACAGACAAACTGGCAATTGCCCAGAATGATATCAAGGCGCGTGAAGTTCTATCAGGTGAGAGAACTTGACTAAATGCGCGACTATAGTCTTATAGTGATAACAAAATAACAACGAACAATAAACAACAAGTTAGATAGCTTGACTCACTGCTTTCAGGAGTCAAAGAAGCAATAGCACAACTAAAACGAAGTAGGCCGTAACTAGTTGTGCGCTGTCTCAGAAGGGCCTGCTGAAACGAAAGACAGGTGACAAGGTATCGAAATCCGCATCAAAAATGTTGCGGGACGGGCGTATATCGACGGTCTCGAAATTCATCGCAGATAGCACGGTTGCTCAGACCACAACTCTGAAAAAACGAATTAGATGCATGGATATACATCAAACATGACTCAGGTCGGCAATACGGGCCATGTCGCGCCACCCGGTTCGACCTATTGAATGGCTAAATTGTTCGGTGGATCAAATGTGCAATAGTATTGCTCGCAGGCTCTGGTCATGTTGCTGGCGATGACAAGTTGAAGATTACTAAAGACGCCCAAGGCAGCAATGTGAGGGTGAATGCACAAGTACTATTTACGCCATCGTTCACAATGCGTACGAAAACCCAGCGTATTACATCGACGAAGCGGATTGAGGAGCAGTCATGTCATTTAGAGTTATTGCAGCATTCGTTTTAATAGCAAGTTGTGCGGCGTCGCCAGCATTTGCCGACCGTGTTGATATCAGCTTTGATCAGCGGGATAATCCTGCCGCGATTAATGGCGCCGAAGCCACTAATCTTTATACGGCGCAAGGCGTTCGCTTTCCATCCCGACCCAAAATTGGGCGCATTGCTGGCGGCGGCACCGATACCAACCAAGTCCTCATTCAAGGCACATCATCAGGTGGTCCTGATCCATTACCAATACGCGTTGTTTGCAGCCCGCTTGAAATATCTTTCGCTACGGCAATGGATGTTCGCACCGTACGAATGCGCTTCCATAATCGACACTTGCGCTATTACACAGTAGACGCTTATTCCAACGCAGGCGTAGAAATAGATCGATACGTCTTCAACCCGCCTAGCGCTGGACCGCCCTTCCCGCGCATCGAGCTTTATCGGGACATAACCGTCCGCGCCTCAAGCGGTGAAGCCAGCATTACACGTGTCGCCGTTAATCCGCCATCTGATTGTTTCGATCTTGCGGTGATAGACAATCTGTCGTTTGACACCGCCAATCCGGTAGTGTCGATCGATCCCGTTCCGGCGCCGGCTTATGTTTACACGGCAGTTGAAGCCCAGCCTGAGGTGAAATGGTCGGGCCGCGTTAACGATGTTTCAGTGCACCCCACGAATGCAAGCAAAGTTATGGTCACCACGGAATCTGGCGGCCTTTGGGAAACTAGCGACGGCGCATCAACTTGGCGCCCAGTCACCAGCTTACCGGTATTCGCAACCAATTCTGTACATCATGCCAGTACCAATCCAGACGTCATTATCGTTACCGCTGCAATTGATTTTCAGCGGATTTCGCTTGGCGATGGCACCATTACCACAAGCGGCGGTGGCGTATGGATCAGCAGTGATGGCGGTACGACATGGTCACAACCGACCGCGGCTGTGCCAAGTTTTTCCGGACGCGCGCCACCGGTGAGCAACTCACAGTGCCCCGGTATATCGGAAGCTTACGCAATTTCGGAAGACACCGAGACGAGCCGAATCTTTGTCTCGACCTCTTGCGGCGTTTCCTATGTCGATAACATCGGCACGTCAACGGCGACATGGGCTCACCGGTTCTTTACGCTAACCAACAACATATATTTCACCCGCCGTTTCATGGCGATTGCTGCGCTGGATGGGCCTGGCGTTATTCTCGGCGGCGGCGATGGTGCGTGGTATTCCGATGACAACGGCGCCACATGGCAAAGATCAACAACGGCTGTCGGGAATTCTTTTGATATTCATGGTGCCGCAGGTATTAGCGGTGTCACTGATGGTGGCTTCCTGATCACCGGTAATTCGCCACGCCAATTGATGGCGACCATTGATCGTGGCAAATCTTGGAACCCGGTTCCAGGCGCGATGGGCGGTGGCGGCGGTTGCGGCGGCATTGCGCACATTTATTCGTTCCCCGTTTCAACCGCTTCGGTGACAACCCGTAACACCTTTTTCGGTAACACCTGCTCGACATCTCGATCACGGGTGACCATCAACACAACGACGGGAGCTGCAACTCCCGGTACCTGGACTAATCTAGTGGGCTCGCACTTCGATACACGAACGATGGGCTTTGGTGGCAGATCACGGTCAACGCCACGCTATCTCGGCAGCGATGGCGGGCTTGACATCCGCTCATCGACCGGTACATGGGAACCGGTCGGTTCAGGCCGCAACGGGATCAATGCGCTACAGCTCTATGACGTAAAAGGACAAGCAGTAACCGACACCAGTGAATACCGACTCGCATTCGGAACGCAAGACAACGATATCTGGAGCAGCGATTCAGAACCGATCTGGCCAGAATCGCAGAGCACCTGCTGTGAGGGCGGCGGACTTGAAATGTCATCAAACACGACCTCCAGCGTTCTTGATCGCTGGACATATTACACGTGCGGCGCGTGCACGATCCAGATATCTAATCCACTGTTACAAGCACCGCAGTTATGGCCCGGCTACGCGACCCTCGGTGATGGATGGCGATTTAACGCGCCATCGCGCCTTTTCCCCGATCGCCTTCCCGGCTGGTATCTTCAAATTCTGTCCCCCAGCACTAATCTCTTGATGATGGGTGAACAGGTCAGGATCGCCCTCACAAACGATTACGGCGGCACGTTTTTCGATATAGCAACGCCAACGGAGCAATTGCGCGGCGGACCCCATTTTATTCACGGTGGCACAATTTATCAGGCGCTTTCCGACAGCACGTATAACGAGCTTAATCAGGGTCGGTTTGATAGCTTTAAAATCACTCGGCTACGCACAATGACGTTACCAATCTTTTCATCGAGCGTAGTCAATGACCCGGCCATGAACGGCATGGGCAGCATTGGACACTATACTTTCCAGTTTCAGTGGTTTCCGGTATACGATATCGACCCCAACGACTGGCGCCATATTATCGCACCAGACGTTCTAAACCGGGATGTGAAAGTCTCTACCGATGGTGGCGAAAACTGGTCGACAATAGTGGGCCTGAAGGACCAGATCACAAGGTCCGGCATGTACGACATGGCCAACCCCATTCCTTGGGGTGATTTTTCGCGATCACTTGCTTCTTCGGTAAAGTTCTTTCCTGTTAATCCCGATCTGGTGTTGATGGGGCTGCAACAAGGCGGCGCATATATATCAGAAGACGGTGGTTCCAACTGGACGTATATCGAAAACTCAGATCGAATTCCGAACATCACCGACTTCGAATGGAAGAATGCGAATGAAATCTACCTCTCCAGTTATGGGCGTGGCTTGTGGCGGATCAATAATACGTTCCGCAGGTTAAGCCTCACTGGTCTCGGGCGATATTTGATTGATCCTAATTTTGACATGCCAATCATGCGCAATATTTTGACTGGACCGCTAATTTTACGTGGCAATATTCAGCTCAAAAACCTGCAAACAAAAGTACCTAAACATATCAACACACCATTGTCCAAAGCGATAGGTGCGCAGCAGGTTGATTCTGTTTTACTCGTCGTTGACGGCTATCTGGATGGGATAAACAGGCGACAAAAAGAGCAACAGATTGAAGACCGACTCAAAGTCAGCGAGGGCGCCAGCATATATTATTTCGCCGATACGGACACAATCAATTCTGACGCGATGAATCAGGCGCTGGATTCGATTGCCAATAAATCAAGCTTCAAACCATCAAAGCGTCTCATCCAATCGTTTGGTCAGGTCCTGGAGACGCAAACACAAAAGAAATCGTTGCACACCCGCATCACGCTTCCTCAAATCGATTTGCAAAAAAGTAATACAAAAAACAACCACAACAGCAAAAATGATCTGGGAGAATTGCGGGAGTTCTACAGGGCGGAGACCGAAAAATTTGATGATGCCTTACCCACTGCCGTCGGCGTCGCCTTCAAAGACGGCAAACTTGCCAGGATCATTTATGGTGAGCCGTTACGCCATCGATCTGCGGTTGCTGTTTTTGATGCTCCAAAAGGTGAAGGTGGCATTCGATCAGAAGCAGGACCTGGCCCACGCATCAAGCTGCACTCAAATATCGAAGGTATATTTCTTGGCGATGGTACACTGGATGGCAATCGCGACGTCCTGATTGACGGCTCTGGCTTCATACCAGAAACAAAACTCATCGTAAACATTGACGGCATTGACATAGCGGAGATTATCGTCAATGGTAACGGGTATTTCCGTGAAATAATCAAGCTTCGTGGCCTGAACGTCGGCCCCCATCAGCTCAGCCTGCGATATGAAAACGGTAAAGCGGCACTGTCTGAAATCATCTACACGCGTCACTTCGATGAAGAAAAGGAACGGGAATAGACGGGCTGATACCAATTCAGCGGCATGACTGAAAATCTGCCTGCTCAACGAGCACTATTTTGAGAGTGTTGAGGTCAAGAGTGTTGAGGCCAGGTCTTGTATCTTTCATCCTACACCTGCCGGTGCAAGCCTTGAGGTCAGGTATTGATTCTTGGTCTGCTGTCTTCGAATGAACGGCTATGCATCCGTTTTACCAGTACCTCAAATCGGCCCTACCTCAACTGAGGCCAATACTGTTGATTTGAAGGTACTTGTTATTGAGCGTGAGTGTTCCGGATTCTCGCCCTCGGGCTGTCAGCGGTAGCAAACAAAGGCAATCGGATACCTATATGCAGTTTTTGGACATTATTACCTGTCCCCAATGCTCCGTTGGTGAAAGGAGGCGATCAGTAGTACTGACCGCCCCACTCCGGATCCTTTCAGAATCCTTATCGTAGTAACTTATTCTGCGGCGGTTGATTCCTGCTGGATTTCCCAGATGTAATCGCTGTGTGAACCACAGATGGCATCGAATTCAGTAGCCAGAGGCTTATCGCTAATTTTCTCAACGAATGCACCACGTGCTTTCATTAGACCACCTACATCCGCTGCGCTGAGAGTCATCAGGCGGCGGTATTCACCACCGACAATATGCTCATTCCAGCCCCAGGAGTTAATCATCTTGTCGTCCACCAACTTGTCGAGTATCGGCTTGAAGAACGATTCTGTGATTTCATCTGCACGCGCCTCACGGCTGCTGTCGCAGACCAAATAGGTCGAGAAGCCAACCTTGCCACGGGTGTCACTACCTTTGCCAGCGACTGCACGCCAGATGTAATCATCGTGCGATGGGCAAATACTCGCGTTCTCGTCAGGAACCGGATTGGCTGCCTCGGTCCGCGTGGCGAGGGCGTCGACAGCTGAGAGCACTGCTG
>JAJFKZ010000018.1 GCA_021772955.1 Gammaproteobacteria bacterium
CAGAATCTGGAGATGGGCGTTCGAAGTTCGTGCAGTAATGTTCCTGCGAAGCCCTGTCCTTACGACATATCCTGGCCTTACGGGTGGCGCATCAGCGTAAAATGATCTATTATTAGATGCCTTATAAAGGTCATAAATGGATTTGTCATGCGCCGAATGTTCGCCGATTTCGCTGTAAGTATCTCAGAATTGAAGAAAAAACCGTCTGCTTTGTTAGCACAAGCCAGTGGCTCGCCAATCGCTGTTTTGAATCACAACAAACCTACCGCTTATCTGATTCCGGTGGAAACTTATGAGTCGCTGATGGATTTGATTGAGGATTACGAACTGGGTGAACTCGTCGCAAAGCGTTTGCAGGACAAGGATAAGGCGGTATCCGTCTCGTTGGATGACTTGTAAACTTAGGTTTCTACCGGTTGCCTTGAAGGAGTGGAACAAGCTCGAAGGACCGGTTAAAAGACAACTGAAGAAGAAACTGGCGACCAGGTTAGAGCATCCCAGAGTACCGGCGGATCAATTGGGTGGTTATGACTCGGTCTATAAGATCAAGTTGCGCTCGGCTGGTTATCGCCTCATTTATGAAGTGGTTGATGCCGAGTCGACCATCTACGTGCTGGCAATTGGTAAACGGGAAAAAAGCAGAGTGTACAGATCCCTCAAAGACAGAACATAAGCGTCTCCTTCAGCTTGATTGAGGCTGCTCGCCGTACTGGATGATTAGTGGCAGTGCGCTGTTGGTATGTTGGCAGGCCAGCACATCCTGCAGCTCAGTTACCGGCTGCATGGTGTACATCGGCCACGGCACGGCCGGAAGGGTCATTGGTTTGTTGCAAACTCTCGTCCCAGGCCAGTGCTTCGGCGGTGCTGCAGGCCACCGATGGGCCTGAGGGTACGGTTTCGGCGGCGGCGCGTAATGGAAAATGGCGCTGGAAGACGTCGCGGTAATAATAGGCTTCGCGGCTTTCCGGCGGATGATAGGGGAAACGTTCTCTGGCGGTCAGCATCTGCTGTTCCGAGACCAGTTTGCTGGCATGGCTTTTCAGCGCATCGATCCAGCCGTAGCCGACACCATCAGAAAACTGTTCCTTCTGCCGCCAGACAATCTCGTCGGGTAGCAGGTCCTGGAACGCTGCGCGCAACAGTTGTTTTTCGATACGTGCATTGCCGTGTGGGCCGGGTCGGGCCATTTTCAGCGCCGGGTCGATGCCCATGGCGACATCAATAAACTCGCGATCCAGAAACGGCACCCGCGCTTCCACGCCCCAGGCGGCCATGGCCTTGTTGGCGCGCAGGCAGTCGTACAGGTGCAAACGATCAAGCTTGCGCACGGTTTCGATGTGGAACTGTTCGGCATCCGGAGCCTTGTGAAAATACAGATAACCACCAAAAATTTCGTCGGCACCTTCGCCCGACAGCACCATCTTGATACCCATGGCGCGAATCTTGCGTGCCATCAAAAACATCGGCGTGGCCGCGCGGATGGTGGTGACATCGTAGGTTTCCAAGTGATAGATCACTTCGTCGATGGCGTCGATGCCTTCCTGCACGGTATAGGTAAAGCTGTGATGCACGGTGCCGATGTGCTTGGCGGCCAACTCAGCGGCGGCCAGGTCGGGTGAGTCATGCAGACCGATGGCAAAAGAATGCAGACGTGGCCACCAGGCTTCACTGGCCTCGTTGTCTTCGATGCGTTTGGCGGCATGGCGCATGGCCAGCGCCGCGATGATGGACGAATCCAGCCCGCCGGACAACAGTACGCCATAAGGCACGTCGCTCATCAAGTGGCGAGTCACGGATTGCTCCAGCGCTTGACGCACGGTGCCGACAGCACCGGGATGAGCAGTAACCTGGGCGTACTCGCGCCAGGCTGGCTGGTACCAGGGCTGTGGCGGCAGCCCCTGAGCGACATGATCCTGATGCCAGACGTGACCGGGCGGGAACACGCTGACACTGGTGCAGACATCGGTGAGCGCTTTCATTTCCGAAGCAAACAACAGTTGGCCGTCGGCGTCGCGACCATAGTACAGCGGGATGATGCCGATTGGATCGCGCGCCGCCAGCCAATGACTCTGATTCTGGTCTTGACCGCGATCAAACAACACAAAGGCATACATGCCGGAAAGTTGCCTGACCAGTTCCGGCCCGTGTTGCTGGTACAAGGGTAGAATGACCTCACAGTCGGAGCTGGTGCGCCACTGGTACTGTTTGTCCAGCTGCTGACGTAGGGCCTGATGGTTGTAGATTTCACCATTGACAGCCAGCAATTGCTGTTCGTTGTCACTCAGCAGCGGCTGGGCGCCGTGTTCCACATCGACGATGGCCAGCCGCTCGTGGGCCATGATCACGTCGTCCCAGATGACAATGCCGTTCCAGTCCGGGCCGCGATGGCGCTGCCGCCGCGACTGGCGCAGGGCCAGTGGACGCATGCTGAGCGTGTCTCTGGCCGGGTACAGCAGAGCAAAAATGGAACACATAATGGGACTCTTGACGTTTATGATGGTCTATGACAAACATTTTGCCACAGTTTGAAGATCAACCATGCTGGATAAACTTAAAAACTGGTTGCAGCCGCAGCACAAGCAGACCGAACCACCGTCAATCGAGCTGTCTACGGCGGTATTGATGCTGGATATAGCCGTTGCCGATGGCAGCATCGACAACGATGAGGTGGCGGGAATTCGCGCCCTGTTGCGTGACGAGTTTGCACTGGATAGCGATGCGCTTGAGCAGGTCATGAGCAGCGCCAATCAGCTGTTGCAAAATTCGGTGGACATGTATGACTATGCACGCGTGGTGTGTCATAGCCTGCCGGTGGTCAGAAGAGAGCGCTTGCTGACCGGTATGTGGCGGGTGGCGATGGCCGACGATGACCTGCATCAATATGAGGAGGGGCGGTTGCGCATGTTATCGGATCTGATGGGCCTGAGCCACAGCGAATTCATGCAGGCCAAGCACAAGGCCATGGCGGCTGTTGCAAGTTGAGCGGCTGTTTTGGTTAAACAGGGCTGTGCCTTCAAGCACAGTGCAGTGCGCAGGAGTGTGCGCGTGCAGCTATCCAGCATGCGGCGCGCCCGGCTACTGCAGTTATTTAGACAAGCCTTTAGCCCGCATATTGCACGAGGGATTCGGATTTTAGGGAAAATCTGCCTAAGTAGTTCGGTGCATCGTCCGCAGAGCCATAGCTGGCTAAGGTTCAAGGAGGATGTGCCGAAATACGACGGCAGATTTTTCATAAAACCGAATAGGACAAACTGTACTTTTGCAATTTCAATAAATATCGTTATAACTTATTGGTATGCATACGCTTTTCCGACCTGAACGTCCGCCCTCGTGCAATATGCGGGCTAACAAACGTAACAAATGGGCCTGCAGTGTCGGCCTGTTGCTGCTGTTGATTGTGGTGGCAAGCATGCAGCAGGCAGCTGCTCAATGGGATCCATCGCTGCTGCAAAACCAGCCGCAGCCCAATGTCGACAAAGTGCAGATAGCGTTGGTTACCTTCGGTCCGGGTGAGGA
>JAJFKZ010000171.1 GCA_021772955.1 Gammaproteobacteria bacterium
CGAGTGCAGGCCGCGCGCGTGCAAATCCAGAAATTGATTGATGCACGTGCCCAACTGTTTACCGCGCTCACCAAGCTGTCCCGCAGCCAGCCTGAGCGCCTGCAGAGGATCTGGCCCAGCGCCGCCAATTTCCTGCTGCTACGGGTAGACGATGCCACCGCACTGGTGGCAGGTGCCGCCGCACAGGGTATTTTATTGCGCGACCAGAGCCGCCAACCCGGCTTGCACAACTGTGTGCGCATCAGTATCGGCAGCGCGACTGAAAACCGTCGCCTGTTGCGCTTCATGGAGGACTACTGCCAATGAGCGGTAAAATCAAATACGCATTCATCGATCGTGACGGCACCCTCATCGAGGAACCGGCTGACGAGCAGATCGACAGTCTGGACAAATTTGCCCTGGTCTCGGGCGTGATCCCCGCCCTGCTGCGACTGCAACAGGCCGGTTACCGCCTGATCATGGTCAGCAACCAGGACGGCCTGGGCACCGACAGCTTCCCGCAGGCCGATTTTGATCCGCCGCAGCAGCTGCTGCGGCAGATTCTTGACTCGCAGGGCATTCACTTTGCCGCCGAGCATTTCGATCCGCATGTCGACGCTGATCACGCGCCCACGCGCAAGCCGGGCATCGGCATGCTGCTGGACTACCTGCGTTCCGGCGACATGGACTTTCAGCGCAGCGTGGTGATCGGTGATCGCCAGACTGATCTGCAGCTGGCGGAAAATCTGGGTATCCAGGGCTATCTGCTGACTGCCGAGCAAGGCTGGCGTGACATCGTCACCGCCATGCTGGCCACGCCACGCTGTGGCCGGGTTGAACGCAACACCAGCGAGACCGCGATCAAAGTCGAAATCAATCTGGATCAGATGCACAAACCCAAGATCACCACCGGCATCGGCTTTTTCGATCACATGCTGGAGCAACTGGCTATCCACGCCAACTTCGGCTGCCGCATCCAGGCCCAGGGTGATCTGCACATCGACGAGCATCACACCGTGGAGGACGTGGCGCTGGCGCTGGGGCAGGCGCTGGATCAGGCGCTGGGTGACCGGCGCGGCGTCGGTCGCTACGGTTTTGTGTTGCCCATGGATGAAGCGCTGGCGCAGACATCCATTGATATGGCAGCCATTGATTTGGCCGCGGTTGATCTGTCCGGTCGACCCTGGTTTGTGCTGCGCGGCGAGCTGCCGGACACCCGAATCGGCGAATTGAGCACGGCGATGGTGCAGCATTTCTTCCATTCACTGGCACAAACCCTGCGCGCCGCGATCCATATCGATATCCGTGGCGACAACGCCCACCACATGGTCGAGGGCATGTTCAAATGCTGCGGTCGGGCACTGCGACCGGCATTGGCTGTACAAGCCGACGAGCCAGCCATCCCCAGCAGTAAAGGCCTGCTGTGAGCGCATCGACAAAGCCCTTGCAGGTGGTCATCATCGACAGCGGCGGCTACAACATCGGCTCGGTCATGGCGGCCCTGCAGCGCTTGCGGGTGCAGGCAGTATTAAGCAATGACGGTGCCACCATCGAAGCTGCCAGCCACGTCATTTTGCCCGGTGTCGGACATGCCGCCACGGCCATGCGCAAGCTCAAGGCGGCCGGTCTGGACCGGCTCATACCTGCGCTCAAGCAGCCGGTTCTGGGCATCTGCCTGGGCCTGCAGTTGCTGTATGAGCACTCCGCTGAAGGCAACACGCAATGCCTGGGAATATTGCCGGGCGCGGTCAGCAAACTGCACGGCAGCACTGATCTGCGCACTCCGCACATGGGCTGGAACCGCCTGCAATGGCCCGCTGAATCTGCATTGCAGCAACAGTTGCCCAACCCGGCCTGGATGTATTTTGTGCACAGCTATGCCGCGCCGATCAACCACTGCACCGTGGCCAGTGTCAGCCATGGTGTGGCCTTCACCGCGCTGGCGCAGCGCGATAATTTTCTCGCCGCCCAGTTTCATCCCGAACGCTCGGCGCAGGCCGGCGCGGCCCTGTTCAGCCATTTTCTCTCGCTATGATTATCTATCCAGCCATTGATCTGATCGAAGGCGCCTGCGTGCGCTTGCAGCAGGGCGATTTCCAGCGCCAGTCCGACTATGCCATTGGCGCTGTCGAACTGGCGCAATCCTATGCCGAGGCCGGTGCTGACTGGTTGCATGTGGTGGATCTGGATGCTGCCCGAGGCCGTACTGCACAGCTTGCACTGATTGCCAAATTGAGCAGTATCGACGGGCTGCAGGTGCAAAGCGGCGGCGGCGTCAGAAGCTCCCGGGACATCGAACAGCGACTGCAGGCCGGCATCAAGCGCGTTATCGTCGGCAGTGTCTGCGTGCGCCAGCCGCACAGCTTCATCGACTGGCTGCGCCACTTCGGTGCCGAGCAACTGGTGGCAGCGCTGGATGTGCGTCAGCAAGTGCGCCATGGCAGTGTGGTCTGGGAACCCGCTGTATCCGGCTGGAAAGAAGACAGTGCCATCGATCTTTTTGCACTGCTTGAGCAACTCGTAGCGGCTGGACTGCAGCACCTGTTGTGCACCGACATCGGTCGTGACGGCATGCTCGGTGGCCCCAATCTGGAACTCTACGCGCAGATCCGTCAGCGCTATCCAGGCTTGCAACTGCAGGCATCCGGCGGCGTGCACGCGCTGACTGATCTAAGCGCATTGCAGCAGCTTGGAGTGCAAGGTGTGATCATTGGCAAGGCACTGCTGGAAGGACGTTTCACACTGCCGCAGGCGTTGCAAGAGGCTTCCCCATGAGTCTGGCCAGACGCATCATCCCGTGTCTGGACGTGCGCGACGGCCAGGTGGTCAAAGGGGTACGCTTTCGTGATCACCAGGTGGTCGGCGACATTGTCGAGCTGGCGGCACGCTATCGCGATGCAGGTGCCGATGAGCTGGTGTTTTATGACATCACCGCCAGCCCGCAACAACGCAGCGTGGATGTTAGCTGGGTCGAGCGCGTCAGTGCGGTGCTGGATATTCCGTTTTGCGTGGCCGGTGGTATCCGTTCACTGGCGACTGCCGACACCATCCTGCGTGCCGGCGCCGACAAGATTTCGATCAATTCGCCAGCCTTGCAGAACCCTGATCTGATCAACCAGCTGGCTGACGAGTTCGGCCGCCAGTGCGTGGTCATCGGTATCGACAGCATCCTGGCCGACGGCCATTGGCAGCTGCGTCACAACACCGGTGATCCCGAGCACATGATCGACAGTCAGCGGCTGACGCTGGACTGGCTGGTCGAAGTACAGCAGCGCGGGGCAGGAGAAATCGTGCTCAACTGCATGGACGCCGACGGCGTACGCAGCGGCTATGACCTGGTTCAGCTGGCGGCCGCTCGCAAGCTTTGCCAGGTACCACTGATCGCATCCGGCGGCGCTGGTACCAGGGAACATTTCGACCAGGTGTTTTGCCAGGCCGATGTTGATGGCGCACTGGCCGCCAGCGTTTTTCACAAGGCTGTATTGGCGATACCGGAATTAAAACAGTGGTTGCACCAGCAGGGCCACAGCGTACGCACGCTAACACCCACCACTGATTCGCACTGAAACACAACACCAAGGAGCAGCCATGATTACCATCGACATCGACGCACTGGACTGGAACAAGGGCGACGGCCTGCTGCCAGCCATCGTCCAGCATGCTCACAGCGGCCAGGTGCTGATGCTGGCGTACATGAACACAGCGGCGTTGCGGCAAACCCTGGACACCGGTCTGGTGACCTTTTTCAGCCGCAGCAAGCAACGGCTTTGGCAAAAAGGCGAACGCTCAGGCCACGTGCTGCGACTGCGGGCCATCGATACCGACTGCGATCACGATACACTGCTGCTGCAGGCTGAGCCAGCCGGGCCGGTCTGTCATTTGAACACACCCACCTGCTTCGGTGATCAGCCCTGGCCCGGGCACGGTTTTCTCGGCCAGCTACAAGCTTTGATAGAATCCCGCCGCGACGCGCATGCTGACAACAGTTACACCGCCACCTTGTTGCAATCAAGTCTTGACCGCGTGGCACAGAAAGTTGGTGAAGAAGGCGTAGAAGTCGCATTGGCAGCGCTGCTAGATGATCCCGACAAGCTCACCGATGAAGCCGCTGATCTGGTTTATCACCTGCTGGTGCTGCTGACCCGCACTGGGCTTGAATTAGGCAGCGTCACTGATCGACTCAAACTGCGCCATCTGCAAACATAAAAAAGCCCGCCATTGGCGGGCTTCAAGTCAGGGAAGTAGTATTCTTCTTATTGAATAGCAGCTGTGTATGCACCTGCTACCCAGCCACTACGACCCTGTGCATCTCGTACCTGGATCCAGTCACCGGCCCGCGCCAGCACGTCAACAATACTACCTGAAGACAGTGAAAACAGCGCCGGATTGTTGGCACCTGGGCCACTGCGGACATTCAGCGAGCTGGCCGTAATCACAACCCGGTCACCGGTTCCGCTGACTGTGCTTGCCGCCGGCACGGCTGTTGCGCCACCGTAGCGCATGTATTCTGCTGGTGTCACCGAGATCACGTATTCGACCGCGGCATTGATGACCTCGCGCAGCGCTTTTTCTCTGGGCGTGTTCTGCCAGGATTGCAATCCGCCACCCAGCGCACCGCCACCAAAATAGCCACCCAGGGCACCACCAACATTAAAATCCTTGGCCTCACCCTCGACGCTGGTCGCAGCGAGAATACGGCTGGTGGTGGCATCCACCACCCGCAGATCAATGGCCATGTGGGCTGATTTTGCGCCACCGGCGATAGCGCCAAACACGCCACCACCAAAACCACCGGCTCCTGCTCGTGTGCCGCTGGAATTGTCATCGAACTCAGTCACGGCAGCGACGATGAGCAGCTCGGCACCTTCGATTTCGCCAATCGCTGCAGCCGTGCCCTGCTTGATGCGGCCGCTGGCACCCAGATCCTGCTCGTTCAGTACCGTATCCAGATTGTCTCGCTCCAGCACGATATAGCGACCGGAATTGACCATTGCTGTGGTCAGCATATCGGCCATGCCATCACCAATGGATGGGTTGTACCAGTGATAGGAATCGGCCGTTTTGTTTTCAAACCGCGCCACGGCAATGCGTGCCTTGGGGCCGTTGTAGGCTTCGGCTTGAGCTTGCTGAATGCCCTGCCCGGAACTGTCACGCACGTTGGTGGTGGTACCGGCGCCGCTTGGGCATCCACTGAGCAACGTCAGCATGGCCACGGAAATGGCAACTATGAAAAATTTATTCATGATTAACCCCACAGATTGTTAGTTAAGTTTTTAATTATTGGCAAGATTATAAAGACTACTGCCGCATAAGACAAACGTTGTAGTGAAACTTCAGTGCAGGTGTTGATTACATCAATCAGCAACCCTGTTGGTACTCAGCAACACATTGCCATATTGGTCGACTTGCGCCTGCCAGCCAGGCTGCAGCCACAGCGTGGACTCGTCATCGACCACAATCGCCGGGCCGTCGATGCGCTGATCCGCCAGCATCGCCCGGGTATACACATCGACCTGCTGCTGCGTGCCATCAGCCCGGCGCACCAGCGATTGCTGCAGTTTTGTTGACCGTGCACTGCCGGCCCGGCCCGGTGGCGTCGGCTGCCATTCGGGCAACTGCGGCAAGGCCGCCGACGCGCTGACACTGATGCGCACGTTCACCAGCATGATGTCCTGATCCAGCCGGTGCCCGTTGAGTTGCTCGTGCCGGGCATGAAACACCTGTTCCAGCTTGTCACGCGACTGCTGTAGATCCCAGTCGATACTGATGCTGTCTTTCTGGCCACGGTAACTGCAATCCAGTTGCGCTTTGATGTGCAGGTCTTGCATGTCCACGCCCTCACGCTGCAGCTCATCGCGGGCGCGATCAATCAGCGTCTGCAAAGCCGACTCGATCAGCTCATCACTGACCTGCACCAGTGGCGTCAACACGCTGTGCGTGAGTTCACGTCCGGCCGGTGCCAGCAACATGCCCAAGGCCGACAGCACCCCGGCATGCACCGGCACCATGGCTCGACGCATACCCAGGCGCTGCGCCAGCGAGCACACGTGCAGACCACCGGCACCGCCGAAACTGACCAGTTGCATGTTGGCCGGATCATGCCCGCGCTGGGCTGACATCAGTTGCAGTGCTCTTGCCATGTGCTCATCGGCCAGCCGCAATACGTCTCTGGCCAGTGACTCGACCGACTGCTGCAGCGTCTCGGCCAAAGGCTGCAAGGCCTGCTGCGCCAGTGTTCTGGACAAGGACAGATAGCCACCAAGCTGAATGTCAGCCGGCAAATGCCCAAGCACAATGTGTGCATCCGTGACCGTGGGCTGCGCACCGCCGCGCTGATAGCAGGCCGGCCCCGGATCGGCACCGGCAGATTGCGGCCCGACCTGCAATGCACCGGCTGCATCCAGCCAGGCGATGGAACCACCCCCGGCACCAATGGTGTGCAGGTCAACCATCGGCACCGCCACCGGCCAGCGGTCGATGCGGCCGCGTGAGCTCAGCAATGGTCGCTGCATGACCACCGCCACATCGGTCGAAGTACCACCCATATCGAAGCTCAACATACCCGCTGGCGCGCTGTCTTGCTGCCGTTGCAAGGCGGCCACCGCGGCCAGTCCGCCCGCCGGCCCCGACAACAACAAGCGCACCGGTTCACGCGCAGCTTGTGCCGCGGCCATGGTCTGTCCGCTGCTTTGCATGATGGCGATATTGGCTTGCGGCAGCGCTTGTTGCAGATTGGCCAGATAGGCACTGATCACCGGCGTCAACGCGGCATTCAACCAGGTCGCCACTGCCCGTTCGTATTCACCGATTTCCGGCACCAGCTCGGCCGAGCAACTGACCGGCCAGTGCTGACGCAAATGCCTGGCCAGACGCTGCTCATGTTCGTCGTTGCGCCAACTGAACAGCAGGCAGATAGCCACGGCCTCCACCTGCAGTTCATTCAATCTTTCCGTCAACGTCTGCAGTGCGGCAGCGTCCAGTTGATCTTCCAGTACCTGGCCTTCGGCATCACAGCGCACATCCACTTCCAGGCACAGTTCCGCGGCAACCGGTGGCGGCAGCGGCAGCGGACGCAGCTTATAGATTTCGGCACGGTTCTGGCGCGCCAGCGTGAGCACATCGGCAAAGCCGCGGTTGGTGATGAATGCCGTGCGCGCAAACTTGCCTTCCAGTACCGCATTGGTGGCCACGGTGCTGCCATGCACCAGTCTGCAGGGCTGTTGTTCCAGGCCCAGCTCATGCATGCCCTCGATAATGGCACGGGCCGGATCATCCGGCGTCGACAGGCGCTTTTGCGTGCGCAATTGGCCGCGATCATCGACAAAAATGAAATCGGTGAAGGTGCCGCCGGTGTCAACACCGACCAGCACGCTGCGGCTGGGGTTATGGTTGCTTTGCATGGCCACAATCTAGCATTATTTTCTGCTCTTGTTCGCAGTAACGGATTGCGGTGGCAGCAAATGAAGTAGTGCACAATACCAGGCAGCTGAAACAACGATCTCAACATGCCTGAACTACCCGAAGTCGAAACCACGCGGCGCGGATTGTCACCGTCTCTGCAAGGCAACCAGCTCAAGCGCCTGATTGTGCGCCAGCCACAATTGCGCTGGCCGATTCCGCACCAGATCATCGCGCTGCACGATCAGCCGGTGCTAAGCTGGCAGCGGCGTGCCAAATACCTGCTTCTGCAAACCCCGCCCGGCACCATCATCAGCCATCTGGGCATGTCCGGCTCCATGCGCATTGTGCATCCCGAGACCGAGTGGCGACGACATGATCACGTCGAATGGCAACTGGCCGACGGCCAGGCCGTGCGCTTTCACGATCCGCGCCGCTTCGGCTGCATGCTGTGGCAGCCTGCCACCGCCACCGAGCCACATCCGCTGCTGGCCAGTCTGGGCCCGGAACCGCTAGACGATGGCTTCAATGGCGACTGGCTGTGGCAACACTCACGCGGCCGTCGCAGCGCCGTGAAGACCTACATCATGGATGCCCACATTGTCGTCGGCGTCGGTAACATCTATGCCGCTGAAGCCTTGTTTGCCGCCGGCATTCATCCGCAACGCGCGGCCGGACGCATCAGCCGCCAGCGCTATCAACGCCTGGCCGAAGAGATCAAACAGATACTCGCCGCCGCCATCGACATGGGCGGCACCACGCTGCGCGACTTCACCGGCAGCAGCGGCGAACCCGGTTACTTCGTCCAGAATCTGAAAGTCTATGGCCGCGACGACAAACTGTGCCGGCAATGTGCCAGCAGCATCAAAAACCGCCGCATCGGCCAGCGCAGCAGCTACTACTGCCCGCGATGTCAGCATTGAGCTGCCTGTGCAGGCTGCCTTCAACCGATGCAAGCGCTCATGGATTTGGTTCTGGATAGCGCGGCTACAGGATTGCCGGATTCATCGACTCAGGACGCCAGCGGTCATTGATCTGCAATACTCTCGGCATCAAATGCAGTAGTACCCGCAGGGCAGTCGTGGTTAGGCCGCCGTAATCAAGTCGCAATGTATTTTTGCAAATGATCGATTTCGTTGGCCTGATCTTCAATCACTGCTTTGACCAGATCGCCGATGGACACGATGCCCACGATCTTGCCATCTTGCAGCACCGGCAGGTGGCGGATGCGTTTTTCAGTCATCATCTGCATGCATTCATGTGCGCGTGATTCTGGCTGCACGGTGATCACCGGAGTCGACATGATGTCGCAGATGGGGGTTTCACGCGAGGAACGGTTCTGCAAAATCACCTTGCGGGCATAATCACGTTCGGTGGCAATACCTTTGACTTCATCACCCTCCATCACCAGCACCGAGCCGATGCCGTGTTCGGCC
>JAJFKZ010000172.1 GCA_021772955.1 Gammaproteobacteria bacterium
CGATTGATACTCGTGGTGCCTGTGACACTGGGCCCGATCTTCCTACTGTTGTTCAGTGCCTGCAATAACCTGCGCTACGCAGCACTGATGCCTGCCTTAGTAATGCGTAGGTCGGGGGTTCGAATCCCTCTGCCGGCACCATATACCAATACATGCATAAACCCTGCCGCAATGGGGCGCCCGCAGGGACTGCCCCGGTCACCGATCCTGGGGACGTCCAATAAGGGTTGGGTCGCATCACGCAAGCTGCGACTTTTTCCGACATCAACTTAGACAAACCCACGATTATCCGTTGGATTTTTTTGAGCTGTTTGCAAACTTAGCCATCGACAAAGACCAACAATACGATATACTGCTTAACGTGCACAGGCTTTTATCACAAATCATCATTGTCGCGCTGCTCATGTTGAACATTGAGGGTGTGTCCGACTTGTCTGGTGATTTGTGGGAGACCGCTAGCGGTCACGGTAGTGAGCACACCCATGAAGTGCATGGTGATGATATACCAGTTTCACCGGATATCGATAGAGAATGTGACGGTAGCCAAGATCATTGCAGCCATGGCCATTCCGCCAGTCCGGTGGAACAACTGACCAGTGTCCATTCCGATGAGGCTTATCGTTTTCATATCCGTACCACCGATAATCTCATCAATCACGTTCAGGCACCACCAACCCCGCCCCCCAACGCATAACCATTTTCTATCTGTAACCCTTGTGCACCGAGTCTTATTCGGTATGCACATCGTTTTAATCTGATTCAGAAGATGATTTATGCGAAAACATCACCGTGGGCTGATCCTGTTATTGGGCGGCCTGATAATAATTCCATGGGCGGCGCGCGCCGCTGACGCTGGCACGATTGGCACGACCTGGCCCGATCCTGCACTGATCCATTTTGTGCAAACGGTGGTCGAGACCAATCCGCGCGTGCAAGCGGCACAGGCCGCACTGGATGCCAGTGGCTCGTTCAGGGACGCGGCATCGCGCCCCCTGTACAACCCTGAACTCAGTCTCGATGCCCAGAACGCTGATACCAATACACGCGCGATTGGTATCAGCCAAACGCTCGATTGGGGCGGTAAACGCAAAGCCCGCACAGCAGTGGCGGAATCGGACCGACTTGTGGCGGAGGCCGTGTACCTGGCCGCCCGCTGGGCAGTGACCATCGAACTATTGGATGGTTTGGGCCAACACGAAACCGGCGTTGAGCGCGTCGCGCTTGCAGAATCACGCCGGCAACTGATGCAGGAATTTGCCGACTTGGCGCAACGGCGCTTCGATGCCGGTGACTTGAATCAGGTTGAATTAGCGCTGGCAAACCTGGCTTCCACCGATGCGCGCATTCAGAAGGCGACCGCCGGTGCCGCCCTCGCCGAGGCACGGCAGGCGGTCCGCAATCTCACGCCCCGCTCACCGGCGACGCAATGGCCGACGTTACCTGCGGCGATGCCAGTCTTACCCCAAACGGCATCCGATCCTCAAACATTGGTACTTGCACTGCCTGAGGTAGTGGCCGTACGGCGTCAAGTCGAGTCGGCCGATGCCGTGGTTGAGCTTCGTCGACGCGAACGTCGACCCGATCCAACGATTAGTTTAGCGGGTGGTCGAGAAGACGGCGAAAACCTGATTGGCCTGAATGTAACGGTACCGCTGTTTGTCCGAAATCGTTTCAACCATGAGGTCAGCGCCGCGATGGCAGAGCGTTCTCAAGCACAACAAATTGCCGATGACGTGATGCAGCGCGCGTATGCCCGACTCATCAGCGCCGCTGAGCGGTATGAATTGTCGCGCGGGGCCTGGGGCGACTGGCAACTCACGGGCCGGACCAGTCTCGCAAGTCAAACCCAACAGCTGAGAAAGCTCTGGGAGGCCGGTGAACTCAGTACCACCGATTACCTCGTGCAACTGCGCCAAACACTCGATGTGCAGGAAAGCGCGCTCGATTTGCACGAGACGTTATGGCGTGCCTGGTTTGAGTGGCTTTGGGCCTCGGGTCAGGTAGATGCATGGCTCGGCCAGGGAGCCTACCGATGAACCGGCACACCCCGAACACGCACACTAATCCAACGGAGAAATTCTCGATGAACCCCCCAAAACTATGCGCGCTGTGTCTGTGTTTGACACTGCTCACGCCGGTGTTCGCCCAAGACGAGGAGCATGACGATCACGAGGGCGAAGAAAGCGCTGCGATCGAACTGACCGCCGACGAGCAGCGTACTGCCGGCATTGTTGTTGAGTCGATCACACAGCGTTCCTTAAACGAAACGATTCGCGTTCCTGGTGAAGTCACAATCAATGCTTATCGCTCTACGCGGGTGACACCGCGCATCACCGCACAGGTTGTCGCACGACACGTACGGCTCGGCGAGGAAGTCAAGATTGGGCAGCCACTCGTGACCCTTTCCAGCGTGGAGATGGCCGCAGCCCAAGGCGCGTTGATCGTTGCCGATCGCGAGTGGCAACGGGTCAAGTCACTCGGCAAAGGCACGGTTTCTGAAAACCGTTATATCGAAGCCCAGGTCGCCCAGCAGCAAGCCTCGGCAGCGGTCGTTGCCTATGGCATGACGGATGCGCAAGCTGAGGCTCTGGTGAAAACTGGTGATGCCAGCAAAGCCACCGGTGCGTTTGATTTACTCTCGCCACAAGCCGGTACCGTCCTGCAGGACGATTTTATTGTTGGCGAACTGATCGAACCTGGTCGTGTTCTCATCGCTATCAGCGATGAATCCGTCATGTGGGTCGAGGCACAGACCGTACCCAACGGCCTGGTGACTTTCGACACCGGCAGCAGCGCCCGAGTGAGTCTCGACGGCCAGACCTGGCTTCCCGGCACCGTCATTCAGCGTCATCATCAACTCAATGAAACGACACGTACGCAAAGCTTACGTATCGAGGTGGATAACGGCGATGATCGTTTGCACTCGGGGCAGTTTGTCGAAGTAGAAATTGTGACCAGTAAACGCGCACCGGTACTCGCCGTACCGAGTGCCGCCGTCACCATGATCGAGGGTGTCGCGACGGTATTCAAACTTGAAGGTGACGACGAGTTTCATCCAGAGACGATTGACATCGGGCCGACGGTCGGTGGCTGGATCGAGGTGCGCGGTGGATTGGCCGCAGGCGACATCATCGCAATCGACGGTGTATATCACCTGAAATCGTTATTGCTGAAGTCTTCGCTTGGCGAAGGTCACGGGCACTAGTGGTCCTTCAACTTGATAATGACGGGAGAATCGCATGTTAGAAAAACTCGTTGAAGCGTCGTTACGCTACAAATTCCTGGTGTTGATTGTTTTTGGTGTCATCGCGTTCCTCGGATGGCGCGCGGTGATTAGCGTCCCGATTGACGCCTTTCCGGATGTCACGCCGACACAGGTCAATATTTACACCGAGTCACCTGGCCTTGCCGCCGAAGACGTCGAACAGCTATTAACGTTCCAGATCGAATCTGGAATGGCGGGGCTGCCCAAGGTGCAGCAAATTCGTTCCGTGAGCCTGTTCGGTCTGTCGTACGTCGCGGTCTATTTTGACGATGACATGGACATCTACTTCGCGCGCCGACTGGTTATGGAGCGTCTGCAGGAAGTCGCCAACCGCCTACCGGAAGGGTATGGCACGCCGCAGATGGGGCCGAATACATCCGGTCTTGGGCAGGTGTTTTGGTACACTCTGGAGCGTGTCGATGAAAAGCTCAATGCCGCCATCACCGACATGGATTTACGCACACTCCATGACTGGAGTGTGCGCCTTATCTTGCGCACCGCCGCTGGCGTGGACGATGTCATGTCATGGGGTGGCCAGGAACGCCAGTTTCAGGTTGTTATCGATCCGTTCAGTCTCATCAAATACGATCTGACGTTTAGGGACGTGATGGAGGTCATCCAAGCCAACAATCGTCAGGTGGGCGGTCAGTATGTCAATCTGGGGGCCGAGCAGTTTCTCGTACGCGGTCTTGGGCTGGTGTCCAATGAACACGACATTGGTGACATGGTGATCAAGGTCGAAGACGGTATACCGGTGTACCTGCGAAACATCGCTGAGGTGACCCAGGCCGGCGCGCTGCGTTTCGGTGCGGTAACACGAGACGGTAAAGAAGTGGTGCTCGGCATGGCCTTGTCCCGAATTGGGGAGAACGCGGCCGATGTCGTCAATGCTGTGAAAGAGAAGGTGGAGATTGTCAATCAGTCACTGCCGGACGGTGTGGCGCTGCGCCCGGTGTATGAACGCACGGATCTTGTCGAAAAGGCGGTCAATACCGCAGTCAGCGCGTTGTTGGAAGGGTCCATCCTGGTCGCCATTGTGCTGTTCCTGTTCCTGGGTGAAATTCGCTCTGCCGTCGTCGTAATCGCCGCATTGCCGATGGCGATGTTGATTGCCTTCATCTTTATGAATGAGGCAGGTTTGTCGGCGAACCTTATGTCGTTGGCGGGTCTGGCCGTGGGCATCGGCATGATGGTGGACGGTGCGGTGGTGATGGTGGAGAACGCATTTCGCATCATGGCGGAACGTCTGGAATCCGGCGAGCCCGTCGATAAAACCAGTGCTGTGCTTACTGCGGCGCGTGAAGTCGCCAACCCGATCGCTTTCGCGATTATGATCATCATTGTCGTGTTCCTGCCGCTATTCGCGCTCGAAGGTCTGGAGGGCAAGCTCTTCAAACCCATGGCCTTCAATATCAGCTTCGCCATGGCGGGTTCGCTGGTGCTGACATTAACGCTGATCCCGGTACTGGCCGCGATGATCTTAAAGCCCAAAGAAGAGCGCGACACGTGGTTAGTACGAGTCATTAAAAAGCGTTACTTGCCGCTGCTGTCATGGTCTTTGTTGAACAAGAAAATTGTGGTCGGAAGTGCGGTAGGTTTGCTGGTTGCGAGCCTGGCGCTGTTTCCGTTCCTTGGCAAGGAGTTCATGCCGCAGTTGCAGGAAGGTTCGATCATGTGGCGTGTGACCTCCATTCCGTCTACCTCGCTTGATCAGTCGATCAAAATCTCCAAAGACATTGAAGCCGCTCTATCTCAGTTTCCGGAAGTCGTGACCACCGTTGCAATGATCGGCCGGGCCGAAAACGGTGAAACGGCCGATGTGAACTACATGGAGATCTACACCGAACTTAAACCGGAGGACGAATGGCCCGGTGATAGAGATATCGGCGAACTCGCTGAGGCGATGCGCGAACAATTGGAGGTGGTTGTTCCGACGGCCGTTATTGCCTTCACTCAGCCCATTCAGATGCGCGTGGAAGAACTGATCTCCGGCGTGCGCGCGACGCTTGCGGCAAAAATTTACGGCCAGGAACTGACTGAACTGGATCGGTTGAGCGAGGAAATTAAAAATATCGTGGCCGGCATAGAGGGCGTAGCCGATCTTTCATTGGAGGCGAATGTCGGCAAACCGCAGATTCGCATCCGAGTGAAACGCGACCAGCTCGCGCGCTTCGGCCTGAATGCAGACGACGTGCTGTCGGTCGTGCGCACCGGCATTGGCAACGAACCGGTATCGACGCTGATCGATGGTGTGCGTCGATTTGACATCACGGCGCGTCTTGACGATGCGTCCAAAGCGTCGGTGCAGTCCATCAAGCGGATCCCATTAAAAACGAGTACGGGCGCGATCGTACCCTTGTCATCGGTTGCCGATGTTGAGGTAGCCGAAGGCTATTCCTTCGTCCGGCGTGAACAGCTGCAACGCTATGCGGTCATTCAAATGGACGTGCGCGGTCGCGACGTGGATGGTTTCGTCAACGATGCAAACGCTGCCATCGAAGCGAATATCGACTTACCGCCTGGCTACTGGATCGAGTGGGGTGGCGCATTCGAGAATCAGCAGCGTGCGCTTGCGCGGTTGTCGGTCATTGTACCGTTAACTATTTTCTTCATCTTCGTCCTGTTGTATACGGCGTTCAACTCTGTGAGATTTGCCACGCTCATCATCGCCAATGTGCCATTTGCAACCATTGGTGGGCTGCTGGCGCTGTTTATCACCGGTCAGTATGTCTCGGTGCCATCGGCGATCGGATTTATCGCCGTGTTTGGTGTGGCGATGCTCAATGGTATTGTGCTGGTGAGTTTTATCAATGAACTGCGCGGGAAAGGACTGAGCGTCCGCGAAGCGGTACGCAAGGGAACGGAGCTTCGACTCCGGCCGGTGCTTATGACGGCGAGTGTCGCCATTCTAGGCCTGGTGCCGATGTTGATTTCTTCAGGCGTTGGCGCTGAGACACAAAGACCCCTGGCATCCGTAGTTGTTGGCGGCCTTATCACATCAACGCTACTAACGCTTGTGTTGTTACCGGTCATCTATGAGTGGATGGAAACGCGGGGCGAGCCCGCTAATGAATCGGGGAGTGAGGTGGCATGATTCAATTATCCAGTCTTTATCGAAGTCACGGATTGTCACCGTCAGCCCAGTGGCTTTGGATAACTCTGTCGATTCGACGATCAGAATACGCCGCGGGCGATTGCGCTCGCGGCACACCGACCCAAGGAGACAACCATGTTTGCTAAAGAGGTAAAGGCGTTCATTCACAGAAATCGCGTGGCCGACGTCGTGGATGCGCTCAACACGGCGGGATTTCGCAACATCACTGTCGTCGACGTACAGGGCATGCTGAAGGCATTAAGCAGCAAGGAGCAAAGCTACTCCGTCGAGATCGGACAGAAGGTGGTCAACGAGATCAAGCTGGAGTTGGTCTGTGATAACGAGTCACGGCTGGCAGAGGCTGTTGCTGCGATTCGCGACAACGCCAAGACGGGTCAACCGTCCGCCGGCTGGATTTTTGTCAGCGATATCAGGACAGTCATCGAAATCACGGAATAGATGGGTGTCTTGATCATGCGCGTTGTTGGATGATGGAGCGCTCGCTGATATCGCATTCCTGAGCAATCACTTGACCCGTGTGGCGGATATCGGTGTGGTGACGGAACCCAAGCAAAGCTCACGCTCCAATGCCAGCAGGCGTATCTATGTGCAGATGAATGTGCGTGGGCGAGATATGGGCAGTGTGGTTGAGGATTTGCGTGAGCGCATCAGTTCCGTGGTTGATATGCCACCCGGTTATTTTGTTGAATTCGGTGGTCAGTTTGAGAACCAGGAACGTGCCATGCAGCGATTGATACTCGTGGTGCCTGTGACACTGGGCCCGATCTTCCTACTGTTGTTCAGTGCCTGCAATAACCTGCGCTACGCAGCACTGATGCCTGCCTTAGTAATGCGTAGGTCGGGGGTTCGAATCCCTCTGCCGGCACCA
>JAJFKZ010000173.1 GCA_021772955.1 Gammaproteobacteria bacterium
TGGCCGTGATCACCGGCCCTTCATTTGCGCGTGAAGTAGCCCTTGATATGCCCACTGCGGTGACGGTCGCAGCTTCCAGCGAGGCTTTTGGTATGCGCATTGCCAGCCGTCTGCACGGCGGAAGTTTTCGGGCCTATTTCAGCGATGACATGATCGGCGCCGAGTTGGGTGGTGCGGTCAAGAACGTCATGGCCATCGCCACTGGCATTGCCGATGGCATGGCACTGGGCTCGAATGCCAGAGCCGGCATGATCACGCGCGGACTGGGCGAAATACTGCGCCTGGGAGAAGCTATGGGGGCACAGCATAAAACCCTGATCGGCCTGGCTGGTTTGGGTGATCTGGTGCTCACCTGCACTGGTGATCTGTCGCGTAATCGACGTCTGGGACTGGCCCTGGGGCAGGGCATGTCGGCGCGCGAGGCGATGTTGGAGATCGGTCAGGTAGTGGAGGGTTACAAGGCTGCGGCCGAAGTTGAGCGCCTGCGCTTACACTATCAACTGGACCTGCCGATTTGTGAGCAGGTGTATGGCATCCTCTACCAACACTGGAGCCCACAAACCGGCTTGCAGGTTCTGCTTAATCGGGAACTGAAAAAGGAATAAGACCGGGTTTGCAGCGCTCGCTTGGCGCATTACGCTGATGTACTCAGCTGGCGCCAGGCCTCATAACAGCAGATTGCGACACAGTTGGACAGGTTCAGGCTGCGCGAGCCCGAGCACATGGGCACGCGCACGACCGCATCGACTGAGGCCAGGACATCGGCTTCCAGGCCACGACTTTCCGGTCCGAACAACAAGCAATCCCCGCTGCGAAAACGCACATCCCACAAGCTCACCTGACCATGGGTGGAAAAGGCCAGCGTGCGCGTTGGGCGGACACTGGTCTGCATGTTCGCCAGACTGGCATGACGTTGCCACTGACATTGCTGCAGGTAATCCATGCCAGCCCGGCGTAAGGTCTTGTCGTCCAGATGAAACCCCAGTGGTTCGATCAGGTGCAGGCTGGCGCCGGTGTTAACGCACAGGCGCATGATGTTGCCGGTGTTAGGCGGGATTTCCGGTTCCAGCAGCGCAATATGGATGTTTGGCGGTGACAATTGGGGTGGTTTCATGCTGCTGATTTCATGCTTGCTTGGCGTTGTCGCCGAGTGTCTGCTGGAAAATATGCCGTGACAGTTGACATCGCGAGTCAGTGAAGTAAACTTGTAAGCCAGACACAATATATTGTGTTCACATTAACATTTCCACACAAAGCATTGTGTTTTCGAACAAATCCATGTCGCTCAATTACCGGGACGTAGTTAGCAGTGGCATCGTTAACTCAGCGTTGGTACGGGGCTAGACAAACCATGAGCAGTATACCGAAAGAAACGACCATCAGCAGTTGCGAGGACATCTGCATGCAGCCGGCGTCGCTGGATATCTGGGACAAGAAGTACCGCCTCAAGAGCAAGACGGGCGAAGTGCTTGATGTTGATATCGATGCGACCTGGCAGCGCGTGGCCGCGGCGTTGGCTGCGGTCGAGCAAACCGACGGCTTGCGCAAGCACTGGCAAGAGCGTTTTCTGTGGGCCTTGCGACGCGGCGCGATTCCGGCTGGCCGAATCGTGTCGAATGCCGGTGCGCAAGCCCACAAGCCGGCCACCTCGACCATCAACTGCACGGTGTCCGGCACCATTATCGATTCCATGGACGGGATCCTCGAAAAGGTGCATGAAGCCGGGTTGACGCTCAAGGCCGGCTGTGGAATCGGCTACGAATTTTCCACACTGCGGCCACGCGGGGCCTATGTTTCCGGTGCTGGCGCCTATACCTCCGGGCCACTGTCGTTCATGGATATCTACGACAAGATGTGCTTTACCGTGTCGTCTGCCGGTGGCCGTCGCGGTGCGCAGATGGCCACCTTTGACATCAGTCATCCAGACGCCACAGAGTTCATCCGCGCCAAGCGTGAAGATGGACGCTTGCGGCAGTTCAACTGTTCCTTGCTGGTCACCGACGAGTTCATGCAGGCGGTCGCGGATGATGCGCAGTGGCCGATGGCGTTTCCGTTGCTGCTCAACGAGGTCGATGATCTGGACCTCAATGACAGCGAGCAGGTGGTCTGGCGCGAATGGCCGACCCGCAAGGGTTATGTCAGTCGTGATGACGGCCTGGTGGCGTGTCGCGTGTATCGCAGCGTGCCAGCACAACGGCTGTGGAACATGATCATGTCATCCACCTATGATTTTGCCGAACCGGGGTTTGTGTTGATTGACCGCATCAACGACATGAACAACAACTGGTGGTGCGAAGACATTCGCGCCACCAACCCCTGTGGCGAGCAGCCGTTGCCGCCCTATGGCGCTTGTTTGTTGGGCTCGGTGAACCTGACCCGCTTTGTCGAACAGCCATTTACCTCACAGGCACGTTTCGACTGGGACGAGTATCGCGAAGTGGTGGCAGTGTTCACGCGCATGCTGGATAACGTTGTTGAAATCAACGGGTTGCCACTGCAGCAGCAACGGCGTGAAATCGAATACAAACGTCGCCATGGCATGGGCTTTCTTGGTCTGGGCTCCACCATGACCATGCTGGGCCTGCAATACGGCTCGCCTGAGTCACTGCAGCTGACTTCCGATGTCGCACGCGAAATGGCTGTGACCGGCTGGCGCGTGGCACTGGAGCTGGGGCGTGAAAAAGGCCCGGCACCGATCATGCAGGCTGATTTTGCAGTGACTGCAGAAATGCTGCGCAAGCGACCGGAAATGGTCGCCGACGGCTGGCAGCTTGGCGATACCATCAAAGGACGTGAATTGCACGCCCGCTACAGCCGCTACATGCAGCGCATGGCAGAGGTGGATGCGGAGCTGGTCGAGCAACTGCAGCAGGAGGGTGCCAGATTCACCCATCACACCTCGATTGCGCCTACCGGCACCATATCGTTGTCATTGGCGAACAATGCCAGCAATGGCATCGAGCCCAGTTTTGCCCACCAGTATTCGCGCAATGTCATTCGTGAAGGCCGCAAGAGCAAAGAAAAAGTCGAGGTGTTTTCTTATGAATTACTGGCTTACCGGCAGTTGATCAATCCGTCAGCCAGCGCCGACACACTTGCCAGCACGGTCAGCCGTGATGGTGTCAGCAGTAATGACGATGATGCGCGTCTGCCGGACTACTTTATCAGCGCGGATCAGGTCTCACCGAAACAACACGTGGACGTGCAGGCGGCGGCGCAATACTGGGTCGACTCGTCGATTTCCAAGACCGCGAACGTGCCTACTGACTATCCGTTTGAAGACTTCAAGGATATCTACCGCTATGCACATGAGCAGGGCCTGAAGGGGTGCACCACCTTCCGCTTCAATCCGGAGGCCTTCCAGGGCGTATTGGTCAAAGAGACTGATTTGGACAACACCACTTACGAGTTCACCTTGGCAGACGGCAGTGTGGTGGCAGTGAAAGGTAGCGAGCAGATTGAATTCGATGGTGAAATGCACACGGCAGCCAATCTGTATGATGCACTGAAGGAAGGCTATTATGGCAAGTTATGAGCCGTAGCTCAGACGCCAGACTATAGCGCCATGACATAACAATTTATCATCAATACCAGACCCGCAGACGAGGAACACAAAGTGAGTGTGAAGATAGAACAGAACATCATCGGCTACAAGGTGCGCAATCCCGAAGAGCAGACGTCTGAACCGACAGCACAGAATCCACGCGAAGACGCCAAAGTCATCCGCATGCATGAAAAACTGGCACGTCCGGAGGGATTGGAATGCCTGGAGGGCTCGACCTACAAGATCAAGACGCCGCTGGATGATCATGCCTTGTACGTGACCATCAACGACATCATCCTGAATCAGGGCACCAAGCATGAGCAGCGGCGACCATTCGAGATCTTCATCAACTCCAAAAACATGGATCACTTTCAGTGGATTGTGGCGCTGACCCGAGTCATGTCGTCGGTGTTTCGCAAGGGCGGTGACGTCACCTTCCTGGCGGAAGAGTTGCAGGCGGTGTTTGATCCCAAGGGTGGTTACTTCAAGCCCGGCGGCAAGTTCATGCCGTCACTGGTGGCCGAAATCGGCGCAGTGGTCGAACATCACCTGCAGCGCATCGGGATGCTGGAAATGCCAGAACTGAGCGAGCAACATCAGTTGTTGCTGGATGAAAAGCGTGCCGACGCACAAGCGCGAGCGAGAACCAACACGCAGGAAAAAAAACCCCTGAATGATCTCGATGAGGATGCAGCTGGCGGCTACCCGGCCGGCTCCAGCTTGTGCAATAAATGTCATACCAAGGCCGTGATCATGATGGACAATTGCGCCACCTGTCTGTCCTGCGGTTATTCAAAATGCGGTTAGGCAAAATGCGGTTAGGCAAAGTGCGGTTAGGCAAAGTGCGGTTAGGCTACATTCCGATGCCGTTCAAAAAAGCGCCGCAAACCCGGTGTTCAGCCTACCTGCTGTTAGTGCTGGTGTTGTTGCTGCTGCAGTCGCAAAGCCCGCTGCACGCCCGGCCGAGTACGCAGCCGCCCAGTGTCGCCCTGCGCACAGCGCTGTCTTATGTGATCGTTGCCGATGCCATCGGCATTGACCGCAACGGTACCGATATGGTTGTGACCTTTCGACCAGTGCGCAGTCTGCACAACAACGAAACCGCCGAGCAGCTGCAAATCCACATTCCTGTGTCGGCGCAATCGCTGCTGCAGATCGAGCAGCGCTACCTGTTGGCATACATCAAGCAGCGCCGTATTGGCAAGGGTGACCCGCCGCGGTATGAAAATTTCGAAGGTGGACCGATATTGAGCATGGAGCAAGGCGCCAGCCCGGCTCTGTTCCCCTATCATGCAAGCCTGGAGCGAAGGCTGACGGCAGATCCGGAAAAATCCATGCGGCATCCGCAGGTGCTGATCAATGCAATCATGGACGGTCTGGAACTACCGATGTTGGTACACAAACAGTTCTTTCTACGTGAACTGATCAACTGGCCAGCCTTGCATGCGCATTTGCAGGATCAGCACATCAAGCAACTGCAGACGTTTTTCAATCAGCCCTGGCTGACCGCTGCGATGCGCTCTGCATTCTATGAGCCGCGTCAGCTATTGCAGGAACGCATGGGGATTGACCTGCTGCATGAACGAGCTGTGGCCACATTGGCCAACAGTTTTGTCGATATTGATCCGTTGAGCGCACAGCCTAATCTGTTGCTGGGTATGCTTGGCTTTTTGCGCAGTGATGGCTTGCCGCCGCCTGCGCCTGCAGTTCTGGCTCGCTGGTTTTATGGCAGCCATCATCTGGTTGCCGAACAGGCATTGTTGTTGCTGGCCAAAACGGATGAGCAACAGGCTCGGCAGGCTGCAGAGCAGGCGTTGCTCAGCGGCGCCTTGTCGGAG
>JAJFKZ010000174.1 GCA_021772955.1 Gammaproteobacteria bacterium
TACTTCGAAACCATCGATTCCAGCTTGTGGCAGGCGGAAACGCTGCTCAATCTGAGTCGCCTGTATGCTCTGCTGGGTGACCAGCAGGCCGCCGGCCAGCACCTGGCCCTGGCCGTGGCGCTGCACGTGGACGACGCCAACACACGCGGCAAGGTGTTGCTCAACCAGGCCGAGTTCCAGCGCCAGCAGGGTAGCTTTGACCAGGCCAAAGCTGACTATGAACTGGCTGCCAGTCAGTATCAGCTGGCCGACATGCGTGTCGAGACGCTCAGCGTGCGCGCCGACTTGGCCTACCTGCAACTGCTGCAGGGCGCAACTGGCCAGGCGCTGGCAGAATTACAAGCAACCCAGCAGCAGCTGGCTGATCTGAACGCGCAGCCGGAAGCGGCCATCACCTTGTCGCGGTATGGTCAGGCGCAACTCATTGCGGGTGAGCTGGGTGCAGCGCGACAGTCATTGCAGCAGGCGCTAAAGCAACTGGATCAGGCCGGTGATGTGCTGGCCAAATTTGAGACGCTGGATCGGTTGGCTTTGCTGGAGCAACGTGCTGGCGATCAACAGGCCTTTTTGCGCATCAATGCGCAGGCCATCGCGCTGGCCGAGAGCCTGCGTTCGGGTCAGCTGCCAGCGCTGCGTCAGGCCGAGTTTCTCGCCGCCCGGCGTTCGCTGTACGATCGCCAGGTGACGGCCTTGCTGGCCGATGAGCAGCCGCGTGCCGCCTGGCTCGTGGCGGAACAGGCGCGCGCACGCAGCCTGCAAGAGCTGCGCTTTGAGCGTGGCGGCGAACAGCAGCGTGAACAGCAGCAACCACTGCTGGATGAACGTGCGCGTGCCGTGACCAAGCTGCACATGCTGACGCTGTTGGCCGAGTCCGAGCGCGCCGATGATCATGCCAATCGCGTACTGGCGGCGCGACGCGAGATCGACCGCATCGAGACCCTGCTGCGCAGCGACAGCGCTGCGCCGCTGAACGATGCGGTAACAGCACAGGTATCACTGGAAAAACTGCAATCGCTGCTGCGTCCGGGGCAGCTTTTGCTTAGCTATTATCTGACCGGTGATGCGGTGATCGTCTGGATCATCGATCAGACTGCGGTAAACCATCATCTGCTCGGTAGCAGCAGCGACATCGCAGCACAAGTAACCTCGCTGCTGCGGCAATCACAACACCCGCGCAATGCCCGCGGTCGCATCGAGCTGCTCGCTGGCGAGTTGGGGCAAAGCCTGTTGCAGCCGGCGGCTGCGCAACTGGCCAGAGCCAGCCAGGTGCTGGTGCAGGCCGATGGGGTGCTCAATTCGCTGCCGTTTGCTTTGCTTGTCTATCGCGATGATGACGGCAAGCAATACCGCCTCGCCGATCAACCGTTGCTGTTGGTTCCAGCAGCGGCCTTGCTGGCGCAATCCGCTGAGGTGCCAGAGACGAATGTGGCGCAGGCCAAGCAGCAGACCATGCTGGTGCTGGCCGACCCCGACTGGGAAGGTGCTGAAGATGCCAACCCGCTGTATCCTGAAAACAGCCTGGTTGGCCGCTTGCTGCGTGGTGTCGGCAGCACGCGTCTGCCGGGCACACGGCGCGAAGCCGAAGCGATTGCCGGGCTGCAGTCAGCGACAAAAATTGATTTGCGCCTGGGGGCGGTAGCCAGCAGTGAATTCATCACCCGGGGAGGTTTGGAATCGTATCAACTGGTGCACATTGCCTCGCATGGTCTGGTCGATCTGCAATACCCGATGCTGTCGGCGCTGCTGCTGGCCAACGAGCAGGGCAATGGCCCGGCGCTGCTGCGCCCGCATGACATTGTCAATCTCAATCTGCACGCCGACCTGGTCGTACTCAGCGGCTGTGAAACCGGGCAGGGGCGGATTGTCGCTGGCGATGGTGCGATGAGCCTGGCGCGGCCGTTTCTGATCGCCGGTGCCGACCAGGTGCTGTCATCACTGTGGAAGGTGGATGATCACCGTACCGCCTTGTTCATGCAGCACTTTTATCAGTATTTGCTGGTCGACCAGCTGGGCACCGCCGCTGCGCTGCAGCAGACCCAGGCCTGGATGCGCCAGCAGCCGGCTACCGCGCATCCGTATTTTTGGGCCGGGTTTGTGCTCAACAGCGCTGCCTTGCTGTAACCGGCCAAGCCTGTGGGCGCGTCACAGGAACATTGAACCCGTCATTAGCAACCAGCAAGGATTAATTGCCCGGTGCATGGGCGAACGACAAGTCGCACCCACGCCATGACAACGTTGTGGGTCGTAGGCTGGATAAGCAATGCGCATCCGGCAGCTAGCTCAGCGAATCTGCAGATAAACCTGTTCGGACTTCGCGGTCCAGTCGCGCACACTGCGCAGAAACTGCATGTATGAGGCGTAGATCTCGGCAGTGTCGGCATCGCTGTGGCTGATTTCTTCCAGCACCTGGGCCGAAGTTGTGCGCAGCTCGGCCAGCACCTGATCCGGAAACTGGCGCAACTGCACGCCGTGCTCGTGCACCAGCGTTTGCAGGGCCTGCTGATTGCGCGAGGTGTATTCGGCATGGATGTCCAGCGTGATCGATTGACAGGCAATGCGAACGATGGCTTGCAGATCAGCGGGCAGACTGTTCCAGGCCTGCTGGTTGATCAGGCATTCCAGCGTCGAGCCGGGTTCCTGCCAGCCCGGGTAATAATAATAGTCGGCGGCCTGATGCAGTCCGAAGGTCAGATCATTCCAGGGGCCAATCCACTCGGTGGCATCAATGACGCCGGTGGACAATGCGGTGAAGATTTCTGAACCGGGAATGTTGATGACGTTGGCACCCAGTCGCCGCATGACTTCACCACCCAATCCGGGGATGCGAATTTTAAGGCCGTGAAGATCAGCCGCGGTGTTGATCGGGCGGTTGTACCAGCCGCCCATTTGCACACCGGTATTGCCAGCGGGGAAGGCGCGCACGTGGTGCGGCTGATAAATGCGATTCCACAATGCCAGACCGCCGCCGTAATACAACCATGAGGTGGTTTCGCCAGCGGTCATGCCAAACGGTACACTGCCGAAAAACTGACTGGCAGGAATCTTGCCTTTCCAGTAATAGGCCGCGCCATGACCCATTTCAGCAGTCCCGGAGCTGACCGTGTCAAACACCTCGAACGCGGGTACCAGCTCACCCGATCCATACAGCTTGATGTCCAGACGGCCGTTGCTCATTTCGCGAATGTGATCAACCAGGCGTTGCGCACCGCTGCCGACGCCAGGCAAGTCGCGTGGCCAGGTGGTGACCATTTTCCAGTGCCAGCTTTGTTTGCCAGTATGGACTGCTGGCGCATCTGCCTGTTGGCCACAGGCGGTCAGAATGGCTGCACCACCCAGCATCGCTGCGTTTTGTAGGAGCCGTCTGCGACTGTTATCCGATGCAGTCAAGCGCTGCTCATCGGGCGCTGCTGCAGACGCTGTGGCGGCGGGTTTTTTAGTTTGACGTGGGTGCATCGTATTGCATCATCCAGGGTTGTAGCGGTTGCTGCTGTTCAGCAGGCCGGGATCATGATCATGGCAGGCCGAGCCAGCGGTTGCCAGGTCAGTGTCAGGCTGTGCGGATGGCTGGCGCGAGAGTGCGGCAAAATCAAACAGCTTGAGATCGGCAAGCTGGGATGCTTGCACATTGCCCATGGCTCGAAATATGGTTTCCACACGGCCGGGATAGTGTCGATCCCACTGCTGTAACATCTGTTTGATGGCCTGGCGCTGGAGGTTGGGTTGACTGCCGCACAGATCGCAGGGGATGATGGGAAACTGTCGCAGCCCGGCGAGGTTTTGCAAATCCTTCTCCCGGCAATAGGCCAGTGGCCGGATGATGATGTTGTGACCGTCATCGCTGCGCAGCTTGGGTGGCATGGCCTTGAGCTTGCCGCCATAAAACAGGTTCAGAAACAGTGTCTCGACAATGTCGTCGAGGTGGTGGCCCAGCGCGATCTTGCTGATGTCATGGTCCATGGCGTATTGATACAGCGCGCCGCGGCGCATGCGTGAGCACAGGCTGCAAGTGGTTTTGCCGGCCGGGATCAGGCGCTTGACGACGCTGTAGGTGTCTTGCTCGATGACGTGAAAATCCACGTTTCTGGCGCGCAGATAATCGGGTAGTACCTGGGCCGGAAACCCCGGTTGTTTCTGATCCAGGTTCACCGCCAGCAATGAAAACGGAATCGGAGCGCGGCTTTGCAGGCTCAGCAGAATGTCGAGCAGGGCATAGGAGTCCTTGCCGCCGGACAGACACACCATGATGCGGTCGCCAGCTTCGATCATGTTGAAATCTTCAATGGCACGGCCGACTTGGCGCTGCAAGCGCTTGTTCAGCTTGTTGGCGCTGTATTGGTGTTTGCGTACTTGTATCGCAGTCATGGCAGGGGTATCGTAAAGCAATTGCGGATTGCCCGCCAGCGAACCTTTACCGTGAGCTTTAGCCCGCCTATTGCACGAGGACGGACGTTCAGGTAAGAAAAGCGTATGCACACCAACAAGTTATAACGAAATTGATTGAAATTGCAAAAGTACAGTTTGTCCTATTCGGTGTTAGGAAAAATTTGCCGTTGTATTTTGGCACATCCTCCTTGAACCATAGCCAGCTATGGCTCTGCGGACGATGCACCAAACTACTTTGGCAGATTTCCCCTACAATCCGAATCCCTCATGAAATAGGCGGGTTAGACCAGTGATCGAGCCAACCATCAGCGAAACTTTGTATGCCTTGCGTCAGCAACATCGGGATCTGGATCAGACCATTGCCGCGCTGGCGGCCCAATCCAGCATTGATCAA
>JAJFKZ010000175.1 GCA_021772955.1 Gammaproteobacteria bacterium
CGAGTGATCACCGAAAAACTGGCCTGGCTGATCCAGCAGCGCGGCATTCCGGCCAGCTCGATTGCCGCCATCACCTTCACCAACAAAGCGGCGAAAGAAATGCGTCAGCGGGCCAGCAAGCTGCTGCCCGGTCAACAGGGCAAACAACTGCAGGTATCAACTTTTCACGCGCTGGGCTGGCGCATGCTACGTGAACACACCGAACAGGCCGGCTACCGTTCCGGTATCAGCATTCTGGATGAAACCGAATCCACCCGACTGCTGCGTGATTTACTGCCGGACAATACACCACCAGATCAACTGCGGCGACAGCGCTGGCTGATCTCCACGGCGAAGAATTCCGCTCTGGTGGAGCAAGATGGCGAACCGGAAACTCTTGACCTGCTACAGCGCTACCAGCAGCAGATGCAGCGCCTGAATGCGGTGGACTTCGATGATCTGCTGGCCATCCCGCTGCAACTGCTGCATCAGCACAAAGACATCCGCTATCAGTGGCAACAGCGACTGCGGCATCTGCTGGTGGACGAGTACCAGGACACCAATGCCTGCCAGTACCAGTTGCTGCGGCTATTGGCCGGCGACAGCGGCTATCTGACCGTGGTCGGGGACGACGATCAGTCCATTTATGGCTGGCGCGGTGCGCAACCGGACAATCTGCGCCAGTTGCAACAGGACTTTCGTGACTTGCAAGTGATCAAGCTGGAGCAGAACTACCGCTGCAGCAGCCGCATTCTCGCCGTCGCCAACACTCTGATTGCCAACAATCCGCACCTGATTGAGAAAAAACTTTGGAGCGAACTGCACAGCGGTGAGGATCCACGCATCATTCCCTGCGACGATGGTGAACAGGAAGTTGAGCGCATCACTGGCGACATACACAGCCGCATTCAGCGTGGCGCGCGTGCCGGTCAATTCGCCATCCTGTATCGCAGCCATCACCTGGCGCGGCCGTTCGAGCAGGCCTTGCGTGCCGCCGGCATCCGCTACAACCTCACCGGCGGTCAGTCCTTTTTTGACCGCACGGAAATTCGCGATCTGATGGCCTGGCTACGATTGCTGGTCAATCCTGATGACAATCCGGCATTGTTGCGGGTGATCAATACCCCCAGACGTGAGATCGGCAGCACCACAATCAATCACCTGGCCGATTACGCCCGCGCCCATCACTGCAGCCTGTTCGATGCCGCCGTCAGCACTGACTGCCTGGCCGGTTTGCAGCAGCGCCAACGCAGTGCCCTGGAGGGCTTCACTCGATTGCAGATTGCCACCAGTGACGATGCTCTGCGGCGTGATCCAGTCATTGCCGTCACCGAGCTGATTGAGAATCTGCACTATCGCGCCTGGCTGATGGAACAGGCCGACAACCCGGCCCAGGGCGAAAAACGGGTTACAGCGGTGCGCGACTGGCTGGGCTGGCTGACACGCATATACGAACAACTGGACGAGCCAGATCTGGAAAGCCTGTGCGCGCAACTGAACCTGCTCAGTCAACTGGACGACGACAACAGTGATGACCAGGCGGTGCAACTGATGACGCTGCATGCGGCCAAGGGGCTGGAGTTTGACCACGTGTACATGATTGCTGTCGAAGATGGCACATTGCCACATCAGAACAGCCTGGACGAGGGCAGTGACCAAGAAGAACGGCGGCTAATGTATGTAGGCATCACCCGCGCGCGCAACAGTCTGACCTGCAGCTACGCCAAACGCCGCCAGCGCTATGGCGAAATGTTGCGCTGCACACCCAGTCGGTTTCTGGAAGAATTGCCCAGTGACGGCATATACTGGTATGGCCGTGACGAGCAACGCGATACAGCCCGTCACGACGATGCTAGAGATAACGCGCTGGCTGAATTGCAAGCGCTACTGGACAGTTGAGAACTTTGCCATGTATTCAATCCTACCCAATTTCGCTCTGCTGCTGCTTGCGGCCACGCTGTGCACAGCCTGCGCCAGTGAACAATCGTCTGTCACGCTGGCCGGACACAGCTACAGTGTGGCGATTGCCGACGATAATGCCGAGCAAACGCGCGGCCTGATGTTTGTCGAGCAGATGCCCGAAGATCACGGCATGCTGTTTATTTTTCCAGATTCACAGCCGCGCTCATTCTGGATGCGAAACACACTGATTCCACTGGATATTATTTATTTTGATGCCGATTTGCGGCTGGTCAGCATCAGCAAGAATGCCCGCCCGTGCAAAACCAGTCGCTGTGACCACTACCCCAGCAGCGGCCCAGCCAAGTACGTGCTGGAGCTGAATGCCGGTCATGCCGACCAGCTGGGTCTACAAGTCGGTGATGTGCTGACGCTGCAATTGCGATGACGCAGATCCCGGAGCAATATCAAACGCGTGCAAGTACGCGGCTACAAGATTTTAGCAGACAAGATCTATAGCGGGCCGGGAGCTTGTTGTAATATGGCGGGTTCAGGGTACTGGCTGTAAATTGAACTCATTGCTGCTCATCGCCGCTGCTATGCCTACCGTCAGCGTTTGCAGACCATCCGCCTGGATGCGCAAGCTGTGATCCACTGCGGCATAACCCGTGAATGCGAAGCGGCCATTGGCATCGGCGATGGCCTGACGCGAAGATTCGTGCTGTAGCCCCTGGGCGTGCAATGACCAGGCCAGCGTGAGTCTGGCACCTGCTACTGCTGCGCCGGTGTAGTCTCGCACTGTGCCGACAAACTGGCCAGTGCCGACATCGGCTACGGCCACGACTTGCAGTTGCTGTTCCGGTTGCAACTGCGCTCCCCTGGTGACCAACAAATCCGAACCACTGGTACGCAACTGCAGATCACCAGCCGGCACCTTTTCAAGCTCGAAGCGGCCGAATGCATCAGCGACCACGGCAACGCGAAACCGATCCACCATCAGGTTGCTGGAAAACGCCGGCAGTGGATTACCGAATGGGTCGACGAACTGGCCTTGCACCGTTCCATCGGCCAGACGCTGCAGCACGATCTGCAGACCCTGCCGGCCGTTGGTCGGCACTTCCAGCCCGGTCTGTTGGTAGTTGGCAAAGCCTGATTGTGTCTGCACCAGTAGCGTATAACTGGTAGCAGCGACGACCTGATCAAAGCGAAATCTGCCGGCAGCATCGGATTGCGCCTGGTAGGTGTCGGTCTGGTTCTGCAGGTACAGTGTTGCTCCTGCGACCGGGTTGCCATCTTCATCCACCACTACCCCACTAACCGCGGCTTGTTCAGATTCGCGCTGCATCTGTACATCCAGCTGCAGTTCTGGCGTATCGCGCCAGTCCTGCTCCGGCAAGGCTACTCGGGCATCGCGATAGCCTGATTTTTGCACGTTCAGCTGGTAATTCTGCTGGCCGCGCAACTCAGCCTGCAACAGGTAGACACCAAGATCATCACTGTTGCTACTGAAAGCACTTGGCGCCAGCATGACCCTGGCCCCAATGATCGGTGTGCCCTGCGCATCACTGACAGCACCAAACAACACCACCGGGTGCAGCATGGGAATGAGCAGATCAAGTAACGGTGTGCCGGTGCCGGTGCGCACCGAGTTGCTGCTGGCGCCGCTGATATGATCGCGCGCGTTGATAATGTAGTCACCCGCAGGAATATCGACGAACTCGAACCAGCCTTCAACACTGCTGGAGGTTTCATACCGAAGCACCGTAGTACCGGGCACACTCCTGCCATCTGGCTGGCGCGTGGCCAGCACCGAGACCCCGGCCAACGGTTCGCCCAGATCATCCATCACTCTGCCACTGATGCTGCCGTGCGCCAGTTCATCTTCATCTGCTGCAGCGTCAATCAGCGCGTCGTCTTCTGCAACACCGGACCGATCAGATAGATACTCGGCAGCGGCATCAACGGACACAGTTGGCGGCAGCGGCGGCGCTGCCATGCTGGCCGGGTTTGACGTCGCCTGGTTGCGGCTGTTGCCAGCCAGGCGCCTGGCCTGATCGGCGGCGTTATCGCGCTGTTGCCGTTGCTGCACCAGCTCAGCATCGTCGCCAGGCTGGTTCGGGTCACTGGAGGCCAATCGGCTGGCCGACCCGGACTGTTGCGGGACACGGTCATTGTCTTGCTGCGATGTGTCGGTTGACCACGGCGTCAGCCAGCCCGGCATCGACCCATCGGACATAGACCAATCGGATATCGACAGCAACATGCCCCCGGCCAGCAATAGCGCAAGTATGATCAGAATGTTTTTCATCAATGGCAGGTCAAGGCTGATCAGGTTTGGGGGCAGGCTTGCCGCGACGCCAGCTACCCAGCATGGTGGTCACCAGCAATAGCAGTATTTCGTCCACAAATGGCAGCGGATCCGGCACCAGCCAGGATACCGCCAGCAACACAGCGCTAAGCAAAAACAACCACGGCAGACGCAATTTTTGCAAAAAAACTTTCAGCCATCGCATGGGTAATTCATCCGCTCATCACAAAACCACCAACCGTTCAGTATAGAGCAGCCGAGCTCAAGGATCGCAACTAATTCAATTTGCTTATAACATCAGTATGTTATATGCTATTACAATAAAAATTCACAAAGGAATGTGGGGCGTGAAAAGGATGCGTGTATTCAGCGCCTGCCTGATTGTCATCGCAATGACGGGGAACGTCATTACCAGTACTGCGGCGACCCAGGGAGTGAACACAACAGTAAGACTGAATCTGCCTGGCGGCGGAGCCGAGACTATTTGTCTGGCTTCGGCGCTTTCCGTCAGCATGGCTGGAACTGAACTGCTACTAAACGCTGACGCCCTGCAGAACAATTTGGGCTGCCCGGCCGGGGCCACCCTGGATCAGGCCGGGGCCACCCTGGCGCCACTTGCCACGCCCGACCATGATCACGGCCAGACTGATGCGCAGCTAGCTGATTCAGCCGCTATCGATCTTCGCGGCTCCACAGCTTCCATGGCGATATTGCGCTTGGCTTTGCCTGGTGGTGGCAGCACCGACAAATGTGTGGCTTTGGGCAGCACTGCCGCCAACGCATTTGATCAGGACACCTTCATGCAGCTGCAGGCCCTGCAGCCAGACGGCAACTGTCCACCGCCGGCGATCGTCACGTTGAATGATTTCCAGCTCATACCCGCAGCACTGGATATTACCCCGGGCAGCAACAACTGCACCATCGGCGGTCAGCCAGGCCGCTGCCTGACGGTATCCTGGAACACCAGCGTACCCCCCAATGTGCTGACCCCGCTGTGTACGGTCAGCCAGACCGCACCATCCGGTCAGTCGTCCATGAGTCCAGCCAATTTCGACAATCCAGGCAGCTTTGTCAATCCCGGCAACCCCGGCCAGTTTGTCAGTGTGATCAACAACCTGGAGTGGCCAGTGAATGAAGGCACACTGAGTGCCGGCAACAAGAGTTTTCGCATGCAGTGCGAGCCGGGCGGGCAAAGCATCACGCGCACGGTCGCGTTTGCTGATAATCGCGTCATCATCAACAGTTTCAGCATCAACCAGAGCAGCGCAGCGCAAGGCGCCCAGATCACTTACAACTGGAATCTCAGCGTGCTCGGTAATCCCGTCAACCCGTCCTGTACGCTGCTCTCACTGACCTCCGGCGTCATCAACCCGATCAACATTGATCCGACCGCCAACCCGGTTGGCACTGCCATGACAAATATCCGGGTTGATGCGCCGCTGGGGGCACAGACCATGCGCCTGGAATGCTCACCGATTGCAACACAGGCAGATGACAGCATCACTGTCACCGAACCGGCGGCGGTACAGCTGCAGTCGTTCAACATTGTTGAAACCTCAGTGGCACCGGGTGGCAGTATCAACTTCAACTGGACCTTGAGCCTGAACGGCAATCCGCAAAACCCCAGCTGTACCTTGACTGCGGTCAATTCCGGTGTCATCAGCCAGCCGGTTACCATCAACAACCCGGGCACCAGCGGTGCCAGCACGGTGGCCATCCTCAGTAGCGCGCCGCAGGGTGCGCAAAGCTTTAATTTCACCTGCCTGCCGGGTGGCTCCAGCCTCTCGGACAGCCTCAATGTAAGCACGCCCAGGGTCATCCCGGTCAGCTTTTCGCCGCAATTGACCGTGCAGCCAGGACAGATGCTTGCATTCGACTGGTCGGTGTTTCTGGCCAGCAATCCCGATAGCCCGAACTGCACCATCAGTTCCACCGCTGGCGGTTTCCTGGCCACCAACCCGGTGCAGCTCGCATTGCCGAGCAGCCCCAGCAGCCAGAACGGATCCGGCACGGTGCAAGTCTTATCGGATGCTTCAGAGGGGCCGAAACTGCTGCGCTTCAGCTGTGCCCCTGGCAATGAGCCATCCATTGATGTCAATGTCGACGTGGTCGCCCCACCACCGGCACAAATGATTATCAACAGCTTTGACGTCACAGAAGACACCGCACCGCAAGGTGGACTTATCAATTACAATTTTTCGGTCACGCTGGTAAACAATCCGGTGGGGCCTTTTTGCAGACTGGACTCTACCAATGGCGGCATCAACCCTGTCATCATTCCATTGCCGGTAACTCCTGACACCCAGGTGATCGCCGACAACACCAGCATTCGTTCCGATGCCATCCTCAATCAAGATGCCGAATTACGCTTGCGCTGCTTTCCGGATTTTCCAAACGCGGCCAATCCAAGCAATACGATGCTGGACACTGTCACCGTGGTCACACCCGACACGCCGAACGTCAGCATCCAGACCTTTGATATCGTCGAGAGCTCGATTAATCCGGACGATAGTTTCACCGTCAACTGGGCCGTGGTGGTGTCCGGCAATCCGGCGTCGCCAAGCTGTATGTTGTCCAGCAATACCGCCGGGGTCATTGCCGATCAGACGATCAACCTGACCTCAACGCCTGCTAATCAAAATGGCTCTTTGATTGTGACGCTGCTACAGGACGCGCCCACCGGCGTGCAATTGTTCGAGCTTGCCTGCAGCCCGGGCACTTCGGTGCGCAGTGACAACCTGCAGATTGTTCCGCCCGGCGCCAATCCGCGCATCCAGATCAATGACTTCCAGTTGACCCAAAGTAGCGCAGAAAGAGGCGAGAACATTGGCTTCAGCTGGAATGTCACTTTGATCGATAACCCGGTCAACCCTGTTTGTGTGTTGCAGTCCAACACTGTAATCAATCAGGTCAGCGTGCCTTTGGCCAGCAGCCCGGCCACCCAGAGCGGCAACGGCACCGCGGTCATTCTGAACAGTGCCCCCACCGGCAACCAGAGCTTTACCCTGACCTGCAACCCCGGCGGCGCCCAGCGTTTTGACACCGCGCTGATCACCGCACCGGCCACACCGGAAATGTTTATTGACGATTTCCAGATTGTGCAGTCCACAGCCTCTCCTGACGATTTCATCGATTACAGCTGGGCCATTACGCTGGTCAACAGCCCGTCGGGCGTCGACTGCCGTCTGTCTTCAGCTGGTACCATCAATCAGGTGATTATTCCAGTCAGCGCTGCGAGCACACAATCGGGTAACGGATCAGTGCAGATACTGGGCTCAGCCACGGCCGGCAACAAAAACGTCAACTTCACCTGTACCGCCACCGATGCCGCACAGGTTTCAAGCGTACAATCTGTGAACATCACCACTGCGGGCAACAATCCGAATGTCGGTATCATCGATTTTGATGTCATCGAGACAGCTGCAACCCAGGGCGGTAGTTTCAATTTCAGCTGGTCGGTGCTGCTGACCGACATCAGCGGCCCGGGCATTGCCAGTTGCACGCTGAGCAATTCAGCGATACTAACCGCACCGGTAGTCCTTGCGCTTGATCCGGCCAATGGTCAGACCCAGTCCGGCACCAGCCAGGCCAGCTTGCGCAGCGATGCTGCCACCGGCGCCCAGTCGCTGAACTTCAGCTGTAGCCCCGGCAGTTCGGTACGCACCGACAGCATCAATGTACAACAAGCCGGTGGTACGCCTGAGGTGATCATCAACAGCTTCAATATTGCCGAAACTGAAGCGGCCCGCGGCGGCCAGATCAATTTCGACTGGAGCATCACGCTAGTGGATGCACCGCAGATGGTCAGTTGCACTCTGGCATCGGACAGCGCCGGTGTGATCACCGACTTTACCCTGAACCTGCCGAGCAGTCCCAGCCTGCAATCGGGCAGCAACAGCATCAACATCAATAGCTCTGCCAGCACCGGCAGTCAGGGCTTCACCTTCTCCTGCTCGCCGGGCAACGATGTGCTGGCCGACAGCGTCAATATCACCACTGTGCCCACAGCCAGAATCGATATCAACCAGTTCAACATCATCGAAACCGGCGCCGCCCAGGGTGGCACCATCAACTTTGACTGGAGCGTAACCCTGCTCAACAATCCGTCCAGCCCGCAATGCGTGCTGTCATCCGATACCAATGGTGTTATCAGCGATGTGGTCATCAATCTAACCGCCAGTCCAGCCAACCAGTCCGGTTCCGGCAACGTCAGTATCAACGGCTCTGCCGAGACCGGTTCTCAGTCATTCCGCTTTGAGTGCAACCCCGATGGGCAATTCCGCACGGATAATGTCAACGTCACCGCGCCCGGCACCCTCAATCTGCTGTTCTTTGATGTCCGCAACGTCAGTGCAGCGCGGCTCAGTGATGTGATTTTCGACTTTACCGTGCAGCGCGTCAATAACCCGGTCAACCCCGAGTGCACACTGACATCACCGGGCGTGATCGATCCGGTGACCGTACCGGTACCCACCGGCGGCGTGACCGTGCAACCCATTGAGAATCAGCTGGCAACCATTCTGTTGAGTGCGCCGCTGGGTGTAGCCGATTTCACTCTCACCTGTATGCCGGGCAGCCAGACGGCCGTGGAACAGGTCACCATCACCGATGTGCCACCTCCGGACATCAGTATCAACTCGTTCAATATCGTCCAGCAAACTGCCAACCCCGGTGACACGTTGCAGTTCGATTACAGTGTCAGCCGAATTGGTATGCCGTCGGCTCCCGAGTGTGTGCTGCTGGCGGTGCCGAATGTCAGCAATGAAAAGGTCATCCCGATTACCACCAGCGGCTCGGCAACCGTTACGGGCAGCGATGATCTGTTCATACTGTCCGGCGCACCTGCCGGATCCAGGCAGTTTACTTTCGCTTGCAGAGTTGATCCGGGTGCGTCCTTTTCGGATGCCTTCGGCGACACGGTGACGATTCAATAACAACGCCGCCGGATGCGTTACTGGCCGGCGCAAATGCAGCCTACGGGGTGCCGCGCCGCGATTTGTGCCAGTGAGAGTCTGTGCATTGCAGGCTGATTGCTTGAGATCCCTCAACTCGCTACGCTCACTCGGGATGACAATACAGGCAGAGCGCTCCTGTCGTGCTGCCTGCCTGTGCGCGTACGCACGCAGACAGGCGCTCGCAGCTATAGGCTTTTGGGTATGACCAACGGGTTTGTCATCTCGACCGGAACAGCACATCGTGCTGCGTAGTTGAAGGTCGGATAAGCAACGCGCATCCGGCATTCCAGAACAGAACAATCCACAATTATGCATCGCTTCACTCTCAGGGTCTTCGGCGATGTCGGCATGGCGGGGTGGCAGAGCTTTGGGCTTGAGATCCCTCAACTCGCTACGCTCACTCGGGATGACAATACAGGCAGAGCGCTCCTGTCGTGCTGCGCTCGCAGCTATAGGCTTTTGGGATCACCAACGGGTTTGTCATCTCGACCGTAGCAGCACATCGTGCTGCGTAGTGGAGAGATCTCGAGTTAACAGAGCATGGCAGGCTGATTTCTTGAGATCCCTCAACTCGCTACGCTCGCTCGGAATGACAAAGAGAGAGGGTG
>JAJFKZ010000176.1 GCA_021772955.1 Gammaproteobacteria bacterium
AGGACTGAATCCACTCTCTTTCCATGATCGTAGACTGTGATTTGATTCTGTCCAAGCCAGAATCTTACCAGCTTTTGCAAGTGGTTTTAAGAGTCTGATAGCCTCATCTCTTTGTTCTTCTACAGACATTACTTGGTCATGTATTGTTCCCAAGATACGACTTGCAGTCCCAGAAGTGACATTTTCAACAGTGTCTCCAAGCATCATGGCATAAGTTCCCTTAGTCTTGAGGACGTATTGTAAAAAAGCCTTTGCCTTGTCCTCAAGGTAATTCCTGTGTCCTATGTGGAGACAGGAAATTGGTATCACCCTGGCACAGTTACTTCTGTCAACTTCCAGTTCTCTTCTAATTACCTTAATCTTTTCCATCAGTCCTCCATTCAGGATTGTAAGCGGGTAAGGTGCTTTCCCCTTCTACGGCGATTCTTATTGCCATTGATGCAACCTGGATGGCTTCACCATAAACATCTTGGTCACAAACACCTTTTTCTTTTTCACATTGCATTTGCAGTAGTGCTTGTGCCAGCTCCCCCACCTCTTCGGTGAGAGCTGCTAGTAAGTGCTTATTTGTAGGGAACTTTTCTCTAGCCTTTATTAACTCGTTCTCAATGTCGTACATGGCTGTAAAATCCCGTATAAATTTAGGTGGTTTTGGCATTTTTCTTAACCCCCACTTTTTTAAGTCTTATCGGTGAAGAGTTTACGCACTCTAACCTCAGTTTTAGCCCCTTTAACATGAGGCCAACTACGTCTTTTACAAGTACTCTTGTAGGAACCCAGCCTCTTTTAGTATAGACATTTATTTCACTTCCTCTTGACAAATCATCCAGGGTACCTTTGTGGACAGAAGTTATGTACTCGTTTGTATTAATCTTGCTTTCTGCTTTTTGCATCCTTCTTTCTAAACTCTTAATACTTATTGTACACTTAATGTAGGCGTACAAAATAGCAAAAGCACCCAAACATCCTGCAACGTAGTACTCAACCATCCTTTACCTCCTTCGGTACATCCAAAGATTTGATGACACCTTCCTCACTGTCCCTAAGTGGGCCAATGGCACTGCACTTAAAATTCTTGCAAATCCAGTAGTAAGAAACTCTCCTCTTCAGACCTCGTTTCCTAAGCCTGAGAAAACTCTCACACCAAGGGCATTTCAGTCTCACTTTCTTTTTCTTCATTTTGCCATTTCCCCTTATCGTATTTGTAAGTAGCTTTGAAGTAAGCCTTGAGACCCTCCTATTTAGCCATAAAACCCTTCTTTGTTTTACGGCCTAGGTTCTCAATTGGGTATTGGCCTTCTGGTTTACAATCATAATAGTGGGGACAAAGACTTAAAACTTCTTCTTTCTTGTCACCACGTTTGATGCTTCCCGTAGTACGCTTAAATCCACACTTAAAGTCCCAACAAAAAGGCAGACTAGAAGGGTCATTCGTTTTCTTTGCCATTTCCAGGTTATTACGCGTGTCTGTTAAAAGCTGTCTCTGCTCTTCTCGGTCTTCTTCAGTTGTTTCCACCTTCCAAGCCCGTATTTCCAGGGTGGATGGAGTTTTTCCACTCCAAGTCCTACCAGCGGTAAAATATACCACAATTATGTGACCAAAATCTTTGTCTGCCATAGCAAGGTAAGAAAGAAACTGCTCAACATACGTATCATTTGGTTCTTTAGGTACACTCCACTTCCGACTAGTTTTGATCTCACTGAAGTACGCCCCCACCATATCAACAGTGCCCACAATGTCCTTACCAAGACTCACAGGTTGTTCCGCTAGTTCCTCACCCATTATCTTCTGGAATAGCTCATGAAAAGCTATTCCAGGAATGAAGAACCCAACCTGCGTATCAGTAATAGGGGGTTGACCATTAACATGATTCCAGTAAGCTTCCATTGGATTAAGGAGGCTGCTTACATGGTACAAACCATCGTCACCTCTTTTGGTTGATTCAATGTAGTCAGCTATCATCTTTTTTAAGTCTTTGCCGAATTCTTCATCCTGGGTTATTTTCATACTACTCTCCTTCTTTTAACCACAATCTAATCGTTCCATCCTCATTCTCAGTAATTCCCAAGAGGTCATTTGGTTGTGCGCTAGTCAGCACTTCAATTGCCTCTTCCTTGAGAAAGACCGTGTAGCTTTTCCCAGATTTACTTGGGAAGAAATTTGTTGCAAAGATAAACCCGTTGTTGTCGTCCTTGCCCTTGCTCTTTGCTTGGGCTTGTCCTCTACCCCCACGACCACTGTTACTACGGCCACCATCAACATTAGTACTTCCGTAACTCTTTTTACGCGTAAATGCCATTTAACGTTCTCCTTTTTTCCTAAGTTCTTCACCTATGAATTGCATGAGGTGGAGATTTGATGTCATTGAGTTTAAAATACCTGTTAAAACCTGGGATAAATTCCCCTTCCATCTGTGTTGTTTCACCAGAAGGAGAGCTAATGTCAACTCTCCATTACTATTTATTACTCTGTCCACTAATTCAATCTGTTTGGGATTTTCCATCTTCATGCCAGACCCTCCGAATTAGTGTTATAACAATATACTTTTCGGCTAGATACCCAGCAAATCTTCCTTCTTCATGGTATGTTCCTACTACATCATGCTGATTGCCAAAAAACCCATATACAGGAAATGTAGAAAACACTTTGATATTTCCTGTTTCGTCACCCATAACTAGGTCTAGATAATCACTGCCTCTAGTACCCTTCTTCTTCTCGCCTCCTCTGCCCCATAAGGTAAGGCCCACTTTCTTGCCATCAAGTTCTGGCCCTAGACCTCTCACCTCAACTAATTCAAAGACTTCGGCACTTGCTGAACTTGCTGCTATTGCATTACAAGCAGCGTTAAAAACTATTGCTAAAGCCACCAACAATACCCATCTAAAACCAATTTTCATTGCTTTTGATAACACATCCACCTCCATACTTTTCCAAGTATAACCCTTTTTAAGGGCTTTGTCAAGAACTTTTTAAAGAGTTCTTGCTATGCTAAACCCCAATGCTCAACCACTTCAAAATCTGCGTACATGGGTACGTCAATGTCAATGCCCAACACAGATTTTATGAGAGGATTGAGATTACTACCAACACCCTCCACCACAGCTAGGGCATCATCAACGGCATCTTTTTCAACGTCTAACAAGAAACTGTCATGTCCTTCCTGAACAAGTAGTGCCGGAACTTTCTCTTTTCTTAACTTGTCAATTACCTCCATCAAGTACACCTGTAAGACATCATGTCCTAAACTTTGCAACCGCCAATTAAAAGCCTCCCTCTCAATGGCATTGCTTATAGTCTCGTCAAAGACTCTTATCCTGCCACTGGCACTCACTATTCTTTTAGTACGGTGTAGCTGTTTAGTTAAGTTGTCTTTCCATCTATTAACATCGGGAAAAAGGTTTTTAACCTTCCAGAATAGCTTTTCATCCTCCTCTTCAATCATAGTGTAAAACTTCTTCTTACCACAACCGTAAACTCCGGCATAATTCAGGGTCTTGCCTTTTTTCCTATCAGCCTTTTCCATGCCATCTTTGAAGCCAAATGCTCTCTTAGCAGAATCGATGTGAATATCCGCACCATCTCTGAAAAGTTTACCAAGTCTTCTACACCTACTCTCAAATGCTGCAAGTCTGTACTCAAGGGTGGCAAGATCTGTAGAGATTATCTTACCGTCCTTGTACCTGGATTTAAACCAGTGACGGCATTCAGGTGGAACATTCTGCGTATTTGGGCTGGTAGAACTGAGTCTACCCGTGTCTGTAGCCTCTACACCGTAACTTGAGTGTATGAGACTGTCCTTGTCCAGGTGTTTTCTATAGCCCTGAACATTTGTCCCAAGTACCTTTTGAGTCTTTCTAAGACTTAGGATGGATTCAATAATTGGGTGCTTGTCCTTGTTCTCTTCCAGTATATCCGCTGAAGTAGCCTTTACGTTAATACCCTCAGACCTGAGAAAATCAAGTAGTTGCTTAGGGCTGGCGGGATTAAACCCTTCAGGAGCAAACTTCTGTATTTGCTCTGTGGAGCAACGCGCCTTTACGGTTTGCTCCCTTTCTGTCTCAAGCATGGCCGGAATATCACAATAAAAACCGTTACGTTCCATCTCAACCACATACCTGAAATAATCCTGGGCCATATCAAGTACACCACTACTTTGCCTCAAAGTCATACAAGCCACACAATTTCATCCACAAAACGATTAAAGTTTTCTACGTCAATCCAGTTCATTAAAAGAGGACAAAACGCCCTGGGTTTATCCAGCTCTACTTTAGTATGCTTCTTTAAAGACGAAAATGTTTCTCTTACCATCGTCCTGAAACTAACACTAGGGCTGGTGCGTCTTAGCTCCAACAAGCTGAGTTGGCCAGAAACACTAAGGTTCACCCTTGAGTGTTGTACAACAGTTCTGGCACTAAAATGAACAGTGCCTGAAGTGGAATGCCGTACCACACAAGCCTTTACTTTTGCTTTTGCACCGTAAACAGAGCAGATAAACTCCTTAAATTCTATAACGGCACTTTCCAAACATACGTCAGATTCTCTGCTGCGTATTCTTGGCATTCTCTACCCTCCCTCCCGCTTTTTTAGCTCCATCCAATAAGGTTCGTCGAACTCTGTTGGATCTGTGCCTATATACCAATGACCATTTTCATCATACCCTCCAAAGATTACTAGGCTTTGGTCTACTCCGTCCATGTCATAAGGACTTTCTAAGTCACTTTTTTTCCAGCTATTCATCCTATCCTCCTAATACTTTTTAGCATTTACATATTCCACCAAACCCCGAAGAAGGTAGGGCTTGTACTCATGCTCCATTGCTATTAAGAGGTTTTTCCCCTCGCCTAGAACGTCTTCCCCCGTCTTGCCACCATCTTTATTGTGGCAATGGCCATGTATGTTTAGATAACCGTCCGGTACTTGTTGAGGTTTATGCGAAAGTAAAATCTTCTTACCATAAATGTTTAGACAGATGCTCTCAACGGCAGTGTCCCACCCCTTGTCTCTGTACCATGCCATACTCTTTTTGTCATGATTTCCCAGGATCAACCACCTGCTGCTACAAGGTGCTGCAAGGAGCAAGAGCCTGTGTGCCTCGGACTCAATCTTGCTATTAAGAACCACATCCCCTAAACAAATGAAAATATCCTCGGGCTTAACGTTCAGAGAAATATTGTACAGAATTTTTTCTTGGTAGTCCTCCGGCCTGTCACAAAGCTCCACCATCCTATCCACATGACCAAAATGCGTGTCTGTTACTATCCAGTAATTCATGGCCTTCACTCCTTAACAATGCCCATAAGTATGAGAAAGACTACTGCCAGAGATATGATAATAACAGTCCCCACATCAGCCCACATTAAACCTTCCCCAATTCTTTTTCTATGAGTTTTCTCAATTTTTTAAGTTGTCGTCGTCTTTCCGACAGCTCCTCACTAAGTTCTCGAAGATCTTTAACGTCACGAAGTCCTGCTTCCATGCGATTTGCCATAGATTGGACTTCCTCAATCAAGCCCTGTAAAGCAGCATAGTTTCTAGTGTTATGGCATTCCCTCATTTCACTAAGAACGTCACACATGACTCTATTGTTGTAGAAATGTCCACCACTTTTTTCGTAGCCGATACTCTCTTCCAGCTTTTTCCTTAACTTTGATTTACTTTTCGGCATTTTTCACTCCTGTCTTATAAAGATCTTTAGTTATTAAAACATCGAAGCTACAATACTCACCCAGGATATTAATATCCATTTCGTGACAATTAGTTCCTTGATCCCAAAGTGTGTGAGCCTCTGCTTCATACCCTGGAAGTCCAAAACTTTCTTTTGCCAGCCATTTGAGGCCATTAGTTCCTTTCCTTATTAGGGTATCACATCTACTTTCTACACATGTATCATAGAAAGTAGCTTCTGGATTTAACATGTTAAAATACTGCAAAAAGTGCAAGTCATACTTTATGTTATGACCTACTATCTCACCTTTGTATCTTTCAAAATAAAACTGAACCTGCTCCATCATACTATCAGCAGTTTCATGTTCAATAGGAAATATGTATACTGTGTCGTCTAGGTCTGTAGCCAGACCTACACAGGCAATTGCGCTGCCAAGCCAGGGCAATTCTAAACCAGTGCATTCAAGGTCTACATACCAACGAGGTTGTTGAAGAAGTTTGTCCCACTCTGAAGGATGAAAAGGGTAGTTAACCAGTTTCCAATCAATCTCCGGCATTGCTGCAAGTGCTGATTCCCTCATAACCTTTTCGTGGTGTCTTTGTCTACTTGTTATTTCGCTGTCATTCAAGTCATAGGTGCAATAAACTCTATGACCCCTATACATTCTGACTTTTCCAAGCAATCCAGAACCGACATTAGCTCCAAAAATAGCCTTTACTGCGTCTGTTCCTCTACAAAGCACTGGCATGTTTGGAAACATGTCCAGAACAGGATTCACCACTTCTTCCCTGCAATTCTTCAAGGTTTTAGCATTTGTAACACCATTGATACAAGACACAGGAGGAACCCAAACAGTATTCCTGTGATTGTCTGACTTTTCCAAACCCACAGGACTGACAACTATCAGCTTGGCAGTGTCTTCACACATATCCGCGCCTAAATGTCGTAGGATATCCACGCCCCTAAAACCTAGACCCTCATACTTGCAGTCCAGGTTTGGACAGGCTTCACATCCCAATGGTGGTTTGATTTTTTTAGGCACTGATTTCTCTTGCCTCGGCGACTACTTTCCTAGCAGCCATGGTCTCTTCCTGCGCTGCCTTGTCCATGCCATAACTTTGCTCTGCGATACCATCAATAATAAATCCATCCAGAGCGTCACTGCCACCACTACTTACAAGGCCAATGATGTTAGTTGCTATTTCCTCTTTGGAAGGAGCATCTTCAGGTACTTCAAGTCCAGATCGAGCTGCAATCACGGCACCCATAATACACTGCACTAATCGGTCAAACTTTAGGCACTGCATAAAAGCGCGTCTTTGTTTTCTACCTGAAATATACATTATTTACCTCCACTAAAAAGTTCCTGTGCTATTTCAAAACCACTCCAATTGTCAATGCCAGCAGACTCTAAGCACTCTAGCCACCTAATCTTCTCATGTATTTCCTCAAACTCTTTCCTTTCTATGAAAACATAATTAAACGTCATGCACTCGTAACACGTGTCTTGTGTTCCATGTTCATCACAATACATTATTACTCCTCCTTAGAATTTTCTTGTGCTGCTTCAAAATACTCCACCCGCAATTCTGGATAATTCTTTTTTGCTCTAGCAATCACGTCCTGTTTAGTCCCACCAATTTTACCAGTACAAAACCAATCAGGCACAGCCCCCTCTTGCCAGCAATCAAGATATATATCAGCTTGCCAAAAACCCTTCTCATGCTGTGAAATAACGCATACGGGGGTAAATTGATGTAACATCAATTTTTTCCTTCGGCCATAAGCACACTGGATACACGAGGGCACATGGCCCTCGTAGAGCAACACCATTGCGTAATCGTCTGCTTCTGTAATAATCTCTTCTGAACAAAAAGTACATTTTTGTAACATAGACAGACTCCTCAAATGTCATTAAAGGGTACGGACAAATCAACCCAATCCTCAAAGTTACCAGCTACCTTTCCGTACCAACTACCACCATCAACCGCAACTGAACCACAACCACAAGTAACGTAATTATGGACATTTTTAGACCGGATCACCTCCCCACATTTTAAGCACTCCACAGCATTTATATAAAGATCACCCACACCCAAGCGTTTCCTCTCTTCTTTTGGCGTGTCAATACTGGTAAAATCATGGTAATCAGTCATTGGAGTAACTCCTTTAATAACTTATATTCACAGGATGGTGGATCAGTTCCTTCTGGTAGGGAAATAATACGAGCCGACCCTGCTAAACCATCAAATGAAAGTCTTTGAGCTATTTTCATAGCACCAACATTCCCTGCAAAATCATTGTCAAACACAATATCAACCTCCTTACTATACACCAAAGCGTTGAGAATGTCAAGGTAATTCGTACCAAGTAAGGCGACTGAAAATCCAAACCTGCTACAAGCCAGTGCATCACCCACGCCTTCACAAAGAATTATCTTCTGGTCGGGGCTAGGCCACCCCTGTGCGTAAGGAACCTTTTTAACGCCTTTAGGATAAGTGTATCTTGGTGCCCAGGCTTTCCCAAACATTTTCCTGGCACTGTAAAACCTCATTCTAGCATCACCAAACCAGTAACAGGGCATTACCATGTACGTGCTTTCATACATTTCAGCAATATAAAACCCTAAGTCTCTGCACTCTTCTTGCATTATACCTTCCCAGGGCCAAACATGGGCGGGGAATTCAGTGACTTCACCCATTTTTACGGGTATGTCAACAACAAAGTCTAAGGTGGCCCCCTTCTTTAGAGCATGTAAGGGCTTTTTCTTTCCGCACCTACCACATAGGCTTCCCAAAAATCTGCTTAACTTGATAGAGTATGCACCTCCATCTCTGCATTTACACCAAATCATTTAAGTAAGATGATTTGTGGAAATTAAACGTAGGCTACTTTTAAGATATGCATTCAAAGCACTCGCACTTGAACGATCTATTCCCGCATCAAGAATAGCCTTCCTTATCTCACTACTCCTGACACCACGATTGTCCCCCCAACTACAAATTGGGCCACTGTTAAAAATGGAGTAAAACGCTTTTGCTTCTTCTTCCGTTTCAAAGACAATCTCTATCTTAACAGGCTTAAATGTTTCTTCTTCTTCAATATTTTTTACTTTCATGTTGTTGTCTCCTTTACCATTGTGCTTTTATCTCTATTTTTTTATAGGTGTCAAGAGCCTCTACGATCTCTTTTAGAGGATCAAATCCACACGAAATCATCCCTTTTAAGGTTGAAACGTCTTTAGGAGTTAGTATAAACGGAAAACCCCCAAAAGAATTTTCCAAAGCCATTCTCAAGTCACTTCCAGAGGCAAAAGTTTTGCCCTCTTTTGGGTTAACTGGTCTCCAAGTAAAAGATACAGACATTATTCCTCCTCCTTGTCGTCTATTAGTGTTAAAAATCTGTCCCAAGAATTCTTCCAAGCATCTTTTTCAGGCCCAACATGCACATTCAGGTTGTCAAAAAAGGCGAGTACAAATGTGGGCTTTGGCAGGGGGAATACGTAGTCACATGGTATGTCATTCTCCTCACACCATTGCAGTATTTCATTAACTACTTTATTAACATTCTGATACCGACCATCCAGGTCGGTTATACCCGTCCTAGCGGTGAATACCATTATTTTAATGCCCCTGTTCCTAATCTTGTTCAGGTACTTCCTAGCCCCTGGTCTTGGCTTGCCAAACCCAGGAAAATGGCCATCTTCCATAATAGTTCCGTCCAGGTCAATACAAACCCAGGGATTAGTTACCATCATTTTGTCAACCTCCCAGATTTTTAATTTTCTTCTTCAAGCCAAGTATTCTCATCGCACCAAGCCTAGCCACCCCGTACTTCTCAGCAGCGGTAAACTTGTATTTTGAATTCACCTTTGGTCTTCTCCTTAACCTACATTTCCCCTTGTCACTCACCACAATTATGCCGGCTCTAGCCGGAATATACTCAATGTGTGAAACTAATTCATCAGGGATTGCAAAGTAAAGGTATTTAATCTTACTCGACCTGTGTCCATGTACTTTCTTACCATCTTTTACTAGGTCGGCCCTGCTAATTTTTATCTCTACTTCGTAGGCACAACCCGTTGAAGTTACTACCAAGAGGTCACATTCATGGAGTTTCATACCCCACCCAATATTTGGAACCACTAAGTTTCTGCGTGGTTTAAAATAGGGTATTAAAGCAATCTCCATATCAAGAGTTTTCAATTTCTTATACCCCCTTAACGGCGATTTTTTACAAGAGTTGTCACCGTAACAGCTTCTGTTTTTACAGCAAGCCTTTCACCTGAAAATGACGAATATACCTCTATTTTATCCTTATTCCTGTTTAAATAGCCCTCTGCTTCTTCAATATTATAGAATGAGAATGTAACTACTTTCCCTCCTTGATTTTCTTTTAAAACAACAAAAATCATATTAAAATTCTCCTTCCGGTATCCCATCAAACTGCATGGTGTTAATATTTGCGTTGATAATCCAATGCAAGGCGTTCTCAGGTATCTTCCTACCCCTGGCCTTGGCAAGGGAAAGTTGAGTACCCATTGTATCCCTGCCATCAAGACTTAAAAATAGATCGAGGTGTTGGAATTTAGACACGGCCCCACCAAATAACCGACTTGCAGCACTTTTCTTTTTAATTGTGCCACCTTCATCTGATTGAAAATGATATTGGCTTGCTGTAAGGACTACAAGGTTAAATCTCTTGGCCAAGAATTTCAAGCCCCTGCTCATTTTACTAACACTCGTCCAGTCCTGCACACCCATATAAAGCAGATCCATGTGGTCAACAACTACAATGTCTGGAAGAGCGTCTGCCTCTTCAAGTCTTTCAAGTACTGACACAATACCACTGACACTAAAACCCATGTCAACTGCATCAACAAACCTAAGCCTATCCTCAACTTCAAGATCTTGTTCCACAAAGGGTGCAAAAGCCCGTCTATAACCCAGTAAGATATCAGATAAAATATCTTCACCATTGAAGTGTAAAATCTTATAACCGCCAAGTATGAACTGAGCCGAAATATAAGTAAGCCAATGAGTTTTTCCAGAATAGCTTTCTCCACCAATCATAGCCAATTCCTTACGGCGCAAACCACCGCCTAGAAACTCATCAAGCCAAGGTGTACCACTTGTGAGGAAAGGATCAACGTCAAAATTCACTTCACTAGTGGTAAGAACTTTCCCCTCTTCTTCTCCTGCTTCAATGGAAGTTTCAAGTGCTTCAATGGCTTTTATCACATGTCTTTCTTCGCCTGTATTATAGGCGCGATTAAGGGCTTGAACTGCCTCGGCTATTTTTTCTTGGTCTAATCCTTCTGGCATTGTACCTCCAATACACTGTAGCCACAGAGCCGACATTTAAAACACTTTACTAGACAAGGTGGCCCCGATCTAGATAAGGTGGTAGCCTTTTCATCCCCTTCAAAGTCTGGTATCCCTTCAAGCGTGTTTAGAATGGCTGAACCCTGAAGTAGCTTGTGTTTACACCTCCCATTCATAGCCGTTTATCCCTGTTCTCTTGTCGATTTCTGACTCTATAAGGCCGTCTTTTGCTTTTTCTATAGTCCTTAGTCTTTTTCTAGACTCTCCTAGAATACTAAGGGGTAACCAAATAGTATTGCTACAATTAACACATCTAAGGCAAGGCAACCACCTATTTTCTACAGGAGTAGTTTCAAATATTGATAACCCCTCGCATTTCTTGCACTTGAAAGACCCATTTCCCACTGGTTCACCGATTCTGTTTGCTAAAGTCTCCATTATCCCTCAATTTCTTCAATCAATTCTTCAATTCTATCGAGCATAACCAAGTCAAAAGTTATTTCACTTTGTACGTCTTTCAAAAAGTTAAGTATATCCTGTTCCAAATCTGAGCCTATCATTGTTAATTCCTTTTAAAAAAATTAGTGAAAAACTTTATCAAGTTAGGGTTATCTCTCAAGACTTGAAACAGTCCCAGGCTTGTTTTCTCGACTACGGGTTCTTCGTCGAGCGTAGTATCAATTATGTTAGCCCAAAAAATAGCATGCAACACCTCATGTAAAAGTGTCTCAGCTACTATTTGTGGATCTATACTCGTGTCAACTTGGATCTTTAATTGGTGGGGTGAAAACATGCCATACTTGCCTTGCGCTGCTGCTTCTGAGCTCTCCCACTCTTCAATTGCAATTGTGAAACCACTTACCTTTATCTTATCTGGTAACTTCAAAGATCGACCTCCATAGATTTATTTTAGAGCGTTTAAACAGAGTGAAATAAGTGGCTTTTCCCTGTGAGGGAAAACCCTTAAAGATGGAAAGATGCTTTAAAATTTATTATACGCTTAAAGAGGGGAAATGTCAAGACTTATTTTAGACTTGAAATCACATAGGTTCCGGTTTGCACGGAACACCTCCCTGGCCGGGGTATGCTTTCTCTTTACAACACTATGTGACTTTTAATTGTTTGTATCTAATCTACTACGGGTGTTCTTGGCGTTATCAATTCCAGACTTGTATTGTACTTTTCCCTTTCCTTTGGCTCTAGAGACTGCAAGAATACCATAACCCTTTCCTTCTTCTTTTCTGCTTTAAAGAAGGGTTTATTCTTTCTGGATTTAACTTCTCGTATTAGATTATCAAGTACGTCATCACCACTGCTTCCTTTTCTACTTCTATTTTTCCCTTGCATTGGCTTTTACCTCCAAAGGTACTAACTCTGATCCTTCAATAGAGGACAAGCCGAGGGACTCTGTTAAATACATCTCACTGCCACAACTCATGCAAGTTAGGGCAAACCTATGCTTGCCAAATATTGTGGACGTATCCATTGCCTCCGATTCGGTACAAGTGTCCCCGCAATCAATACAAGTCACTTCTGGATCTTGTTCTAATGACGTAATGTCAATTGCTGATTTGTCTAGCACTGTTTCTGCACTTTCAAACCATGTTTTATAAGTGGGGTAATAATACTCAGAATTCTTCCAAGACCAAACAGCCATATAGCTCGAATTGGAGTAGAAAATTCCATCTTTTTCCAGCCATTCTCCACCCATAAGGACTTGTTCACCGTCTGCTTTTAAAAACGCTAGCTTAGACCCCACTATCATGCAATCAAGAAAATTAGTGAATTCTTCTTCACTCCCAAAGACAGCTTTTTCCAAAATCCACGGAATAGAAAGTGTGCGTCTTATAAATTCCATCGTGTCCGATACCCCGTCTTTAGGAGTTATGTCAAGGATACCATTGTGTGCAACACCATGTGGAACGTCTATTTTTTTAGACCTTAGACCTTTTAGTTCCTTTGTTAACGGGAAAGGATGGCAGTTTTCAGGTGTTACAGCCCCCGTAGTTGCAATCCTAAAATGATAAACAATACTATCAGCCTTTCCCAAGTTATAACCCTTGTAAGTTTGCCAAAAATCTTTGAAGGTCATAAAACCTTTATGGACTCTGACTACCCCCCCTTTACTGAACATGAACCCGCACCCGTCATCGTTGTTCTCGAAACAAATTTGGAGAGTCTTTTTCGTAGGCGGTTCCACGCCTCTAGGTTTTGAAATAGCAATACACATTTTTATTCACCTCCATTTAAAGTTAATACTACTGCTAGTGCAGCCATAACTAGAATTAGTGCTAATATTGTCACACCATACAAATTAAACCTCCTTTTTAAAGTTTAAATGGTCTATTATTCTTGAAGTACCAGCTCTTCACTCCTACATGGTAATGTTTGGGAAAGCCTGTCCACTAAATCTTGCATTAAGATATGCGCGAAGGTACTTGTACCTCTTTTTAGGTAGGGATTTTAAATACCTTCTCCACGCATTAGCACCGACAATGTTTTGAGTAGATGTCTTTTTAACAAAACCAATAACACTATCACAAAATTCAAGAGTGGCTTTCAAAGTCGAAGCAATCAAAGTGCCTCTAAAGAGCCTAAACTCAATGGTTTTGCTGTTGATAAAGTTTAGTGCCTCGTATCGGTCGCGATGGCTTAACAGGTCTAGCTCCCTTCCAACTGGTACAGATTTAAACTTTGCAAACGCTGTATTTTCTGCTAAACGCCTAGAAATTGCCTCAAATTGGCCCTGATTGCTGTATAAAAAAACAGCAAGTCGCACCTGTTCAGTTTGAGACAAGACATGCCTACCAAAGTGGACATGCAAGCCACAACTTTTTGTGTCATGGCTTTTAAAGCCATGATCTTTTAATGCTTTCATAACCTTATCCCACTCGAAGTGGTGTATATGGTGGTTTAATGTCATGGGATGAGTCACGAGCTCAAACCCATTACTTAAACTTCCATCTTCTTTAAGGTACGCAGCACCTCCTATAAGCAAAGATATGTAATTTGCTCCATCGTTGATATCCCCGACCTCTAACTCTACCTCTAACTCTACCCCAAAATAGTTTTTCCCGTCAATTTCTGCTAGCCTGCCACTTACAATCTTTCCTTTGTCGTGGAAAATAGGGGGTGGACGGTAGTCAAACTTTCTGATAACGTGGGCTCCTTCGGCGCAAGAACGGCAAATACCTTCACTATGATAACTCTGATTCTGCTGAAGGAGGTCACACTCTTCGCAGTAGAAGAAAGAGTGGTCGCGACAACTGCCACAAATTGTTATGACATTTCCCGCCCTACTAACAGCGGGACGCCGTGTGCTGTTACTACCTTCTTGCTCACCCCCACAATACTGACAAATCCAATCTGGTTCTGTTGATGCAATCGTGCAACTTTCAACTCTCAACGGAGGCTGTTCACGATTATGTTCCCTTACTCCCCTTCTTACTTCTTGGCACTCAGAGCAATAACACCCTGGTGCGGGTTCTGGCCTCAACGGATCATCTGGTGCTGGCATACTGTTACCTCCTTTAAGGTTTTCCCTTACAGGGAAAACTACTTGTTATTTCAATCAAATTTAAACGTAAGTACTACTTGATCCACGTTTAACGACCCATGTTTTGTTTCTATATCCATATTGTGCTTTGAATGATGCTTCAACTCAATACGGTACTTGTCGTTCTCCCATCCTATACCAGCAAAAGCCCCCCCATTGCCAATACTTGATTGTTGTTTTGATTTCGACACATAGGGTTCTAGTTTGGCGAAAAAACCACTATTTTCAAACCTTTCTTCTATTTTGAGACTTACTACAAGATCTTCCGTGTAAGGCGTGATTTCATTTAAATACAAGCCTGCATTCGTTTGCAGGGCGAGCGCTATCCCTAGCTCTACTAACATTGTTAAACCTCCTCTTTTTAGGCCGTTTAAATGGCCTGTTATTCTGTTATCTAGCCATTGGAGCTAGATCTTAAATCAATACCAGATATTTTATAAAATATCTCTGTATCAAAATTGGGAAGAAGCATTACCTTCACCCTATCAAGAGGATCAGCTTCATCCCACGACCTCTTGAACGCTTCTTTATAGGTTTCATTTTCTTCTTGCTGAAAACGAAGAAAAGCAGGTTTGTACGCCGCTTTCCAGATGTCAAGCTCCACTTCTTTTTCAAATGTACGAACGTGCGTAGGCTCGTTCGTGTTAAAAAATCCTGAATTACTATCTCCTGAGTTATAATCCCCTGAGTTAAACTCCCCTGAATTATGATCGCCTGAGTTTCTATTTCCTGAATTACTATCTCCTGAGTTATAATGGCCTGAGTTACAACAGCCTGAATTATAATGGCCTGAGTTATAATGGCCTGAGTTATGCCAGCCCTTGTCAAGAATTGCCAAAACCTCCTTGTCTGATAAGACTCTTAATATCTTTATTTTGTTAGTTACACCCTTATGCCTATTGGGCTCTTCGTATACAATATCCCCTAATATTTCCACTTCTGCATACTTATTTTCTAGTACAGAATCTTTCACATCATAGTAGTTTAGGGTGAGCACTAGCTCTTTGCAAAAATGAAACCCCCTCGTACAAAGTATAGGTTTTAACCCTAGAAGGTGCGTCTCACCTTCTTTGTATTGAAACCCTCTACACTTTAGCTGTCTATCAAATGCTTTATAAGCTTTCATTTACTCTCCTTTTTAGTTTAATTAAAATTCTTTCAATCTGTGAAAACACATTAATTCAACTTAATACTGTTAAATATCTCTCCTAAACATAGGACAAAACAACATATCCAAATAAAAAGGTATGATGCAATGGCCAGAACCAAGCAAATAGTGCCTATTAAAATCATTGTTGTGGCAAGTAATTCTAACATAATACTAACTACCTCCTTTTAAAACTTCGGCACCAACGCCTTGTCTTTCTTTTGGGGCTGTTATGGCCGTTTCCCTACTTAGGCAAAGTGAACAGAAAGGAAGTGCCTGATTACCTTCTACTAAAATAGGTCTATTACTACAACAATCATAGCAGTATCCATTATGCATTCTCCACGCAAGTTTTTGTACGTTCATTAATGTGTCCTTCATTCTCATACCTCCTTCTACTCTTTCACTAGATCGCGTAGTACGGTTTTTATTTTATTATCGCGTTCCAATTTCTGTACAGACTCTTTCAACTCTAGAATATTCCTAGAGCAACACCTAGTTACTACCAAAAGCAATAAAAAATTTACTGCTATAATAATGTACTCAAGCATCTTCATGCCTCCTTTAAAGGCTTTTCTCTTCCGGAGAAAAGCAAGGTTTCACCTTGTGACAACATTTGTAATAGATTATAACACTCTATCCCATGCTGTCAAGAACTATTTTTAATTAATAAAGTCTAAGACAAACTCCCTTTGATTCTCTACATATTTCCTATTCACGTACCAGTACCGCGCTTGTTCTGCTACATCAATATATATTAAAGCTTTCTCATAATTGCCAATGATAAGCCGTTGATGTAATTGTGCAACTTTCAATTCATCAGATAAGGAAAAAGAAAGGACGTACTTGAGGTGTAAACTATCATGCCAGGCTCGGAAAGCGTAGTTCACCTGTTTATCCGCATATATTGTATTAATAGAATTGGTAGGTGATACCCTAATGCGCCCTTTATCGTCGATACCGTACCGCTTTAAATCGGCATAAGTATTAGGCGCATCTGGCACTACTATGTAAGGTGGCGCATGCTTCACAATCTGGGTGTTCAGGCTTTCTGATAAAGGTTTCATCTATGCTTGCCTCCTCAAATCATTACTTGACTTTTCTGTAAAAGTCTGGTACAATATGTATATAGGGTAATAACGCAATAACTATTATAATCCGAGTTTACTTTGTAAACTCTATTGTCGCTAATTCTTATTGAGGGTAAACCGCTAAACTGTAGCGACTTACCTACTTTCTATTAAATATATTAATATTGACGTTTTTCACCTTGGTAATACCTTTAAGGCTTTTACCCTTAAAAGGGGTAAAAGCTACTTACGTTTAAGATTTGCAACTGCAAAGGCTTTTCTCTTCCGGAGAAAAGCAAGGTGTTTCTGTTTTACACAGAAACCTTTAGGTTTTCACCCTGTGAAAGGACTTTCCCATTGCCGCGCTTAACGCGGCACTGGCATAATCCAATATAATATCCTATAATTAATGAAAATAAACTAGTTATAAATATAGTAGTATACAGCATGATTTTACCCCCTATGTAAGGCAATGCTATTTCGCTTGAAGTCCTGTATCACTCTAGAAATCATAACAGCTTTTTGTCTGTAGATGTGAAATTGAGAGACTGTTAACTCAGTCTTTTGTACATCTTCAAGCATTTCTAGAACTGTATTTAAAATAAGAAGTGTCGGCCCTTGTTTTGGGGCTCCCCATGTTTTGTCCGTCATTTTTCTACCTCCTATTTAAATTCTTCTAAGACTTTTGTACTTCACAAAAGTCTTTTTGACATACGCCACAATTTATTGTCCCTTCATCTAACACCTTTTGACTAACTCTTAGAATGCGTTCACACCCACAAACTAGTTTTATCATGCGTGAACCTGGTTTCTTCTTTGGAGTAGTATCTAGCAGCATTTGAGGCATATCTCCAAAGCTTGACTTTAAAGCGTTTAAACGCTGAGCTAGTTCATCACCCACAATTGTTGCAGTAGGCTTACCTTCTAATCCTATCTTGTTCATAACGGCTTTAAAGCCATTCCTATGTCCTTTGTCTACTCCGATACTTACATGTATTAATTCATGGCATAGAACTCCAAGTACTTCAATACAGTTGTTTTCTTTAAAGGTGGTAGGGCTTATAAATATAGCTTCAACTCCTCGTTGTTGCCAGGCTTCACCAACACTCCTTTTCTTAGTAGCTAAAGCCCCTTTAGAGGGAAATCCGTAGCTTATATGACACTTGCCAGCTAGTTCTTCTTCACAAAAGATGTGTTGTGCTAGCACCTCCTTTGCATTTTCAAGCCATGTATTAGCATTTTGCATTGTGTTTTCCCTCGTTTAATGTTTAGCGTTCCATCGATACAATCAATTTATTCAGGGTATCCAAACATCCTTGTAAGTTACTCCGAAAGCAATAGTCATATGCATGACGGCCAATTGGAGGCCCTAGTTTTAAGGTATCCCCCGTTATTGATTTGATTATGTGCCAGTAGTCATAATGACCATCTTGGGCTAGATAATACTTTCTATCATGGGTGATAATGTGGCCTTTGGTGTTTGATAGGCTTTCAAGTGTGTACATGATAATTTCTCTCTTCAATTAGGCTATTTTTATGTTCCAAAAATCTTGATGTATTCCGCGACCAGTACCGATCTATCGCAGTGAGAATACATTCTTTTAACTTTCTTTGTTTAAGTTTAGAGACTCCCATTCTTCGACAATCTGAATTTGGGAGTTTTGCATTACCTCGAAGTCTCCATCTCCAGCGTCTATCATCGCCTGGGCAAACTTTTCTTGGCCATCACTGTCAAGGCCGTCATGTACCGCCTTGGCGCGATACTGTAGATCTTGCTCTATTCTTAGGTAGTTATCCCACCATGCAAAGGTTTCGGGCAGTATCATCTGCATCTCGCGATCATCGTCAAACCCGTCAAAGTCATCACAATTGCCGATCAAATCCTGTTCCCATTTGCAGCCTGTCCTTGGATCTGTTATTTCAATCTCTCTCACTTCGTTGTTGACTAAGATTTTCATGATAGTCCCCCTTCGATTTCTCTTAGTGCGTCTGAGGCATCTGAGAGATTGTAGTATGGCCCATAATCAAAAATTACTGCACCTGCATTTCTTAGTGCGCTGTCAATTGGGTCTGGATCTGTATGTGGGTCATAATTCTCCCAATGCCATACATGGATTGCCTGCAAGCCCCCGTCACATTTCGCAGCTTCTCCGATGATGTAAAAGTCCTCATATTTTGTTTCCTTGTCCATTTCATCCCCCTCGGTTAATGGTCATTGTTTCCATATTTCCCTCTGGTCAATGTGTGTGTCTATGCAATAGAGTATACCACGCTCTTTCATGTAGTCAAGTACTATTTTAATTCATTGTAAGTGATTGATAATTTTACCTCTAAGGCAAAAGCTACTTAAATGCTTTTAAATGTCTTTAAATGGGTGATATGGTCATGTATTACACTATTATTATAATACATGACACCCACCTATACCTTCAGAATTGAGGTTATCGTATTGAGGTTATCATCAAACATTTGACAGCGCATGGATTCTATGATATACTATAGTTAATAGAGGTGTGTGTCAATATAAACACCTTAAATGACGATACAAACAAAAGGTGGGTTCCCCCCGTTGGGGGTGCAGAAAAGGGTATATATGGCTGTCACCCATTACAAGAGTAAAATTAGCCCACTTTTAACAGAGGTAAATAGTGTTCTTCTACCCCCATCTAACAAGAGTAAGAGGGAAAAGAAGAGAAGGTGCTGTAGTGTACATGCAGCATCTAGTAATTTAAAACATAAACCATAATAAGAGAAAATCCTTAAAGGAGAAAACAAATGGGTCTACCAGGAGACATGATAAAAGAAGTAACTCTTTCGCCAGCAAGTGTGGCTGCAAATACAAGTGCTGAGGAGGCGTTTACAATGCAGGGACTTCAGTTAAATGATGTCATCCTGAGTGTTATTAAACCAACTGCACAGGCAGGCATCGGAATCGTTGGTTGGCGCGTATCAGCAGCCAACACCCTTGCAATCACATTTATGAATAGCACGGGACTCGCTGTAGTTCCAACAGCTTCTGAGGTTTACAAGGTTGCAGTAGCGAGGTTAAGTTAATGGATAGGGGAAACGCCCCAACTCTGACAGTTGGGCGTAAGGCCGTGGCAGTGGCCGGAACGGCTGTACAGGTAGGAAACGTACAAATTCCAGATGGTTTTAAAGCCACAGTTAAAGCAGAGTCAAGCAATATAGGACTCATTGAGGTGGGGGGAACTGCAGCAGAAGCACAGGGAGCTACAGCATACCTTTTAGCAGCCAATGAGAGTATTGAAGTTAAGACAATTAATCTCAATGTTGTTTGGATTGATGCAACAGTGTCAACGGATGGTGTCGAATACATTGTGGAACAAGACAGTTAAAGCAATAGTTTTCCTCTTCATGAGGAAAACTTTAAAGGAGACCCTCTAATGAAAGAAAATTTGAAAAAGTTAATGGGTGGAAGGTACGTGCTTACTATTGTAACTGCTTGTGTATTTGCTTATCTAGCCAGTACGGGCAAGATGCCAGCACAAACTTCAGCAGATATAATCAAGACAGTTATTATGTTCTACTTCTTGAAAGGCGCGCATGAAATCACCTCCAAAAAAACCAGCTAGAAAAAGGGTGAAGAAGCCGGTGGGAACTAATCTTACTGGAAAGAAACCTCGACTCTCTAAAAATGACATTGCAGATGCCTCTACTATGTTACAGAATGGGTACTCCCTGTCAGCCGTTGAGGAGCGTCTGGGGATAACCCCAACTCAGCTCAACAACATCAGAGAGAATATGACTGCCATGAAAGCCAGGGCAGACGTTGTAAAGGAGTTTCTAGCAGATTACTGGTACTGCCTAGCAACTACTGCTATGGGGCATATTACTACTGAAAAGTTGGAGCAAGCAACAGCACACCAACTAACTCAGATTGCTGCCTCTGCTACAGAGAAAGCAAGGGTTTTAGAGGGAAAACCAACAGAGATTGTAGCTGCTTATGAGGCAGTGGTCAAGAAGTACGTAATAGTTGATGAGAGGGACACCAAAACACTGCCCTCTCCTGAGCAGATTATAACAGCAGAATTTGAAAAGGAAATCAAAGATGCCAAATCACACTAAGAAAGAGAAGAAAAAGAACAAGAGTTTAAAAGAGAAACTAAAGGGCTTTCTTGGGGGTGGTATGGCTGAGGAAGCTGCGGAACAGTTGAGGCTCAAAGAAAAGCGCAGAAAAGACTTTGAGAAAGAGATAGAAAAGGGTAATAAATAGTGAAACTAGACATCGTTAAGATGCTGAGAGATATTGGTCTTCCCAGCAATGATGTTCAGGACAGGCTGTTAAAGTCTGAGGCCAGGTTCAAGATATTTAGAGCTGCAAGGCGTGTTGGTAAGTCCTTCACTGCAGCGGAATCAGTCATGGAGAAAGTACTTACTCCCAATACACGTGGATGGATTGTAGGGCCAACCTACGATCTTGCTGAGAAAGAATTCAGGTACATACTCGACTTTCTCCTCAAAATGAATAAAAAGTTTAAATTACCACGACCAATAACAATTAGAGACAACCCTAAATCTGGTGAGCTGTATATTGAGACTCCCTGGGGAAGTGAAGTTCACGGTAAGTCTGCCGACAGGCCGTTGAGCCTTGTCGGTGAAGAGAATGATTGGATCATACTCTCAGAGGCGGCACAACACAAAAAAGATACGTGGACAAGGTACTTACGACCAACTCTTTCTACTAGAATGGGTTCTTGCATCATTCCAACAACCCCAGACGTTCAGGGTTTTTGGTTGTACGAGTTAGAAGAAAAAGTAAAGGAATGGAGAGCTGACGGAGACCTCACTTGGGAAACTTTTACATGTCCGGCGTGGGAGTGTGGTCACTACAACCCTGAAGAGATAGAAGCAGCGAGAAACGAGCTGCCTGAAGATGCTTTTCGAGAACAGTTTGGAGGAGAGTGGCGTTTTCACACAGGACGCGTGTTCAAACCATATTCACCTGAAATTCACCTAATCGACTCTTTTGAGATCCCAAAGTCATGGAAAACACGGGTCGGAATAGATTATGGGTTACGGGATGCGACTTGTGCTATCTTTGAAGCGGAGTCACCCAGACAGGACTTTTACTTTTGTGATGAGTACTATGCCAGTGATAAACCGTCTGAAGTCCATATTGACCGTGTTAAAAGGCTGGAGAAACCATATAGTATTGTCGCCAGAGTTGCGGATCATCATGCACTTGGTTCTCAGTTAAGAATGGATTGGGCCAGGATGGGTCTTTCCACCCTGAAATGTCCTGTTAATATTAAGACAAAGCGCGATAAGCTTATGGCTTTTCTTGAGTTAAAACCAGACAGAATACCAATACACGAAGAAGCTAGAGGGAACAAAATTCCTGGTGAATACCCTAGAATCTTTATCTTTAGAGATAAGTGTCCAAACCTAGCAAGAGAGGTTCTTTTCTTGCGTTGGAAAGACAGTGAAAGAAAAGAAGGAAACTATGGTGACGTGGTTGGTGATGACCACGCAGTAGACGCAGCCGAGATGGTTCATTGGTACGCGACAAAGAACATGGGGGAGTTTAATCAGAGGAATCGTACCAAGAAGAGAAGAAACCCCGTTAATTCAATGACAGGATACTAAATATGTTAGATTTTAACCCAGCATTTGAACAAATGATAGTGAGTGAAGGTGGTTATACTCTTCACGAAGTACCAGGAGATCGTGGGGGACAGACCTACGCAGGAATATCTCGAAAGTTTCATCCAGACTGGGAAGGCTGGAAGCTCATTGATGAAGAGAACTTATCTTCTGACACCTTAAAACGTCTTGTAAAAGAGTTTTATAAAGAAACGTACTGGGTAAAAATTGGTGCTAATAAGATGAGACACCAAATTGTGGCACAAATTATCTTCGATTTTTCTGTCAATGCAGGCAAAAGAACGGCTATTAAGTTGGCCCAACGCATTGTTGGTACAACGCCAGACGGATTAGTAGGGCCAAAGACAATAAATAAAATAAATGGCATTAACCCAGGCTTATTTATCAGAGACTATACGATTGCAAAAGTTGAAAGATATGCTTATATATGCAATAAAGACCAAACTCAGTGTAAGTTTTTACTCGGGTGGTTGAACAGAACTTTAAGGATAAAGTAGGTACTATACAAGTTATAAACTTTTTACTTCTGGTAAGTTAAGTTAAGGGACAACATGGCTATAAATGAAGAAACAAACCAAAAGGAAGTTGCGGAATTCGTTTCAGAGACTTTTAACTCTTGGAAGGAACAACGCAGTCCAAAGGAACAGGTCTGGACTGACTGTGTGAACAACTATCTTACTTACGTTGATGAAAGTAAGTATGAGAATTGGCCTTGGAGGTCTAAGGTTTGTGATACATTCAGCCAAGAGATTGGCGACATCATCACTTCTTCTCTAAAGAATTCTTTGTTTCCAATAGGTGAAAACATATTTGAGATTGAGGATGCGAACAAAGAGAAAGACATTACTAATGCTATTGAAATGTCTAATTACTACTCGAAACAACTGAAGAAGTCTAGATACGTTGAAAAGATGCGTCCTTTTCTAAAACAACTAGCAGTCACAGGGAACTCGGCGGCAATTACGCCCTGGGTTCACAAGAAGAGACCTCGCAAGACCAGACGTAAAGGAAAGATAATCACGTTAAATGAGACAATATATGACAACTTTACTTTTGACACAATTGATATGTTTGACTGTGTAGTTGATCCACACAGTCCTTATGATCCTGTTACTTCTATTTTTATGTATAAAAGAGTTGTCCACTTGAACACTTTAAAGTCTGCACCAGAAGGAACCTACTCAAATCTCAATGAATTATCTGAGGATGGAGTCTCACAAGATCAAAGTTCAACACACAAGGCTCAGAGAGCCGCCATTTTTGGACTAGATCTTGATGAAGCAGTATCATCAAGTAAAAAAGGCGTGGAACTTATTTTTGCGTTTGGTGATTTTAATATAGGCGGAAAAGAATACCTCGATTATATGATCGTAGTTGGAAATGACAATGTTCTGCTAAGATTTGAAGAGAACCCTTACTGGGGTGGAAAACCAGTTACTTTTGCCACTTATGATGATCTTTGGTTTAGCGGGTATGGAAAAGGCCCATTAGAACCCGTTCTTGGTGTTCAAGAACTAATTAATACATTCTCTAATCAGAAAGCAGATATTCTCAACATGATTATCATGGGTACTTTTGCCTATGTAGAGGATGGCATCATTGATCCAGATGACTTATTTATGCAGCCTGGTGGTGGTATTCCAGTCGGAGACATTGACAATATAAGACCACTACATCCAAATACAAATGTGGCTCTTACTTTCCAAGAGATTTCTGAATACAGAGAGGGAGGCGACAGAAGTACTGGATTAAGTGACTTTGAAAGAGGGCAGTTTCCTGGTGGAAGAAAATCTGCAAGGGAGGCAAGCATAATTAAGGCTGGTTCATCCAACAGATTTAATGATATTATTAAACATGTTGGTGGAAGAGCAGTGTCACACACACTGCGATTTTTTCTTGAATCCTTGAAACAGTTTAAATATGGTAGTGGGGAAATTGATGACAAAATACTAGAAGGTGAATACGACTTAAAGTATCTCGGAGCCGAAACAAGCATCAACAATGCAGAGCTCCTTGAGAGGCTTCAAGTCCTTAATCAAATGATGCAACAGAATAAAGAAATCACTCTTGCTATCGATGAAGCAGAATTTGCTAAAGAAGCTGTTAAAGCTATTGGCATCAAGAACCCTAAACTTGCAAGAACCAGGGAACAGATTGAAATCAAACGTGAGCAAGACCAGGCATTAGCAGAAGCACAGATTGCTGCATCTCAGCAAGAACAGGCACTACTTAAAGCAAGAGGAGGCGCAGAAGGTGCTGAACAGGTTTAAAGACTTCTTTAAGACTGACAGGGTTGAGATAAAGACTGTACTGACTCCTCTCCCCAGTAAGTTCGAGGATAATAAAGTAGAAATACTTGCCAAAGGAAGTAAATCTCACTTTTGGACTGTATTAAAGCAATACATAGACAGTTCTCTGCGTCTTGAGGTTTTATTAGCTGTAAAAGACGAGAAAAAATTCATGTATATGAAAGGTTACATGAAAGCATTAACAGACATCAAACTGCAGGTTCAGATAGCAGTAAAAAGACAAAAAGTGATAGACGACAAAGAATCTAAGAAAACCATAGCCGCTCAACAGAATTGAGCGATAACTAAGAGGGTAATATGCCAGAAGAAAGACTAGCAAAAATTAGTAGACAAATGGTTCAAGACACAAAACCGGACACAGGTGAAACTCAAGCACCATTGGAAGAACATGCTCCTGGTGTTTTAGAACTTACCACAGCCGACATTGTTCGTCCAGAAGGAAATTTATCAATCACCTCCCCTGATGTTGAATTAGGACAAGAGGCCGGTGAGAATCCGGAAGCATCCCCTGGGGTAGAAGCGAAGACAGACAAGGATGTAAACACCCCTGAGAAATTTAAGGGCAAGTCGCTAGAAGAGGTCTTAAAATCTTATACTGAGTTAGAGAAGTTTGCAACTACTGTTTCTCAGGAGAATGTAAGCCTCAAACAATCATCTACGGATAATAAAGAAGCCCCTGCACAGGATAAGCCTATTGAATTGCCGGAAGGGATTGAAGATTTAATGTTCTCTAATCCGAAAGAAGCGGTTAAGCAAATAGCCGAAGCAGTGAGCAACAATTCAAAGAAGAATCTGAGTGAGACTCAGAAGAAAACTGCTGATAAAGAAGACCAGGATAAAACAATTGAATGGCTCCGAAAGGAGCATAAAGACATTGTGAGTGACCCAAAACTTGCTCGTATCCTCGATGGTCTTGCCATGACTGCTGAAGGGAACACTTATATGGAGAAGTACGCTGAAGCTGTAACGGCTTTTTCTTCAATGGCGAATGACTTCAAAACAGTTGTCACCCAAGAGGTTAAGGAAAAGGAGAGTGTTATGACAGAAATGAAAGAAGGGGCTTCTCTCCCTAGCGGGAGCAGCTCAAACGCAAAAGGCGGTAAGATTTACAAACAAAGTGAGGTTGATGCCTTGATTCTAACTAACCCAATGGGTTATGAAAGTATTAAAGCAGATTACACCAAAGCTATGAATGAAAATCGAGTCCGTCGAGACTTGTAATTTAAAACTTTAAGGGGAAATAAACTATGGCCAATATGACCGTAACAACGGGCGCGAAATTTGTTCCTGAAGAGTGGTTGCCGGAAGTACGAGCATTCCTAAAGGCAAAACTCGTCCTGGGAAGTCGTGTCAAACTTATCAATTTTAGAGGGTCTGGGGATACTATTCATATTCCTGATGTTTCGGCACTTAGCACCAATGACAAGGCTGCTAGTACTGACGTGACCTTCCAAGCACCAACCGAGACAGAATTTACAATGGCGATCACCAAGCACAAAGAGAGTTCCTTCCTTATCGAAGATATTCTTAAAGTGCAGAGTGCTTACGACCTCCGCAGAGAGTACACCATGTCTGCTGGTTATGCCATTGGAAAACAAATGGATGACGACATCTGGGCATTGGTAAATGCTAGTTTTGCAGCCGGTAATAAAGTTATTGGTGGAGATGGAACTACTCAATGGGATCCTACTGCCAATACAAATACCGGTAATGGCACAGATCTTACTGATGCTGGTATTCGTAAAATGATCGAAACTTTGGATGCAGCCGATGTTCCACAGGAAGGGCGGGTACTTGCTATTCATCCTTCTCAGAAGAATGTCTTGCTTGGTCTTTCTCGTTTCACTGAGTTTCAACTCTATGGAACTGCAGGGCCAATTCATACCGGTACTTTTGGTGAGATTTATGGGGTGGAAGTGATTGTTACTTCTCAGTCCCCATCCGTCAATGCAACTGATGCCAGCACTCCTTACCGAGTGGGGTTAATGTTTCAAAGAAATGCTTTGGTTCTTGCGAAACAATTAGACCCACGGGTTCAGGGTGATTACTTCCTTGAGAAGTTGGCGTGGGGTGTTGTGATTGACAGCATCTATAATACTGCAATCTTTCGTCAGAATCATGCAATTGGGTTCTATACACCAGCATAAGCTGAGTGTATTTAAAGTCCTGTGGGGGGTTTATCCCCCCTATAGGCGAGTTTACTAAGTGATGGAGATTTAATTAATGGCAATTACAAGAGATGCACTTATCACACAAGCCCTGCGGGTGGTTGGAGACACAGCTCTTACTTCTAGAGGAGAGGAATGGATCAACAACCTTCTCTACGAAATAGAAAGTCTGGGTTTCTGGAAGTTTCTTTCCACTACTAGTACACAAGCCACTTCCAACTTGGTGAACTCTTATGCTGAACCTGCAACTTACAGCAAGGGCATGACTATTCATATCACTGACACAGAAGTTCTAGAACAAGTGTCATACAAAACTATTTTAGAAATGAGAAAGTTATCTGAAACAGGAAGCCCCCGATTTTTTGCCATGCACGGTGGAAATATTGAAGTTTATCCAACACCAGTGACAGGAACTCTTCCCACTCTTCAGCTAGATTTTTATAAAAATATTACTGTGTTCACAGTTGATGCTGATGTTGAAACTACTACTGGTATTCCAGAAAAATGGCATAGGTATCTACATGATGGCCTTATCTCTGAGGGATTTCAATATGTAAATGACCAACGTGAACTCTCACAGAGACAGCGTTGGGAGCAAGATCTTATCATCATGGCCCGTGAAAACGCTGACTATACTAAATTTCAAGAAAATAAGTTTGACAAAGACAGTTTAATTAGTAGACCAGAAGCAGGGAGTTAAATATGGCAGTACCAACCCAACCAACAAAGATCTCAATAGTAGAGGAAGCTCTGCGCGCATCTGGATCTTTAACTGATTACAGGAGAGCTAATTCTGAGTGGTTTGAAGAACTTAAAAGAGATATAGCAACCAGAAAGAAGTGGACAATTCTAGAAGCCACTGCAGTACTCAATCTAACTGTTAATGATGACATTCTTTCTCTACCATCTGATTTTGATAGCCATATAAAAGTAGTTCATTACTATGGAGATAATGTAGGAACTACCCAGAGCATTGTATCCAGCACAGTTACGCTTGCTGCAGGAGAAGATATATCCCAAGAAGACGCTGAAGGAGAGTATCTGTTTCTCTATTCAAGTCTTGGAACCAATGAATATGGACAAATTACCTCTTACAATACAACCACCAAAGAGGCGGTGGTTAATTTCACGCCAGCAACTGGTGGAACTATAACTTACTTAATTCCAGATAATAATAGCGAGCTTACTTATCAACCCTGGGAAGAATTCACTCGGCCACGCAAGCCAGGACAGCCCCGTTACTTTTCAATTTATGATGACCAAATAAGACTAGATCGCGGCACCGACACCGCAAGCGAGGCAGTCTTACTAGACTACCACGTAGATGTAAGTCTTCTAAATGAAACCGATGCAAAGGCGACAATAATTTATAGGGAATGGAGAATGGCTCTCATTCATGGAATAAGGCATCGTGCCTACGTAGAAGCAGGGGATGAAAGGCAGTCACTGGAATTCTCTGCTTACGAGAATTCTGTAGAAAGAGCGCAGAGAGATGATGGAAGCAACCGCAGAGCCAGACGTGGGATCAGAATGAGAAGTATTGGTGGTATGCCAATGAGAAGGAAATTTTAATGAGTTTTACAGGTAAAGTATTAACAATTGATGAAAGCATTGGTGGTTTTGTTCATGCTATTGACAATAGAAATCTGCCAAAAAACTCCATGGTTGATGCTTCTAGAAATATCAGTATTCATAACGGGGGCAAAGAAAAACGTGGTGGTACAGCCCATGCTTTTGCTGCAACTACTGGATCAAAAACAGATCAAGTAATTGGTTTACATGGGTATTCTCAAAGAGGTGGTAGCACGTTTCTTATAGCAGTCACGTCACTGGGTGAAATATATAGTGAGAACTCAACATTAATTAAAAGCAGCTATAATGGTGTTGTCTTCCCTTCTTTTGTCAACTTTCTAGACAAAGTTTACATCTCAAACACAATAAACCAAGTGCAGACTTGGGATGGAGTTGCTGGAACTACTTCTAACCTTACTAATCCTTCCGCTGACTTTGCAACTAAATCTCCCATCCAGCTTATAAAACACGGAAGAAACAACAGTGAAAGACTCTGGGCTATTGGTGTTCCAGGTTTTGAACATAATATTTATGTTAGTGCTGATTTTTCCGATGATTTTTCAACTACACCTCTTGTTCTCAACATAGACAGTGGAGAGAAGGGCGGATTGATTGGTGGTATAGAGTTTGGTGACAGACTTATCGTTTTTACAAGATCACAAGCTTTTATTATCAATGATGCTAGTCTTGTAACTTCAGAATGGGGTTGGCAGTCAGCTCAATGGAAGGGTGGGGTTGGAAGTCATAGATTGATAGTGAGGGTACCGAATGATGTCATTTGTATGACAGATGACGGTGACGTGTACTCAGTTGCAGCAGCAGACAGTTACGGTGATTACAAAGAGGCGAGTCTTGTACGAACCTCTTTCATGCACAGGTGGATACAACAGAATGTGGATCTCACCCAACTTTCTAAATTTCACGGGGTTTATGACCCCGAATTGAGGGCTGTAAAGTTCTTTGTTGTAAGAAACGGTCAAACTCAAGTAGATACAGCCCTGGTCTTCTACATTGATGCCATACAAAGCCCTGTAAATGGTTGGACAATTCACGATAATACAAATTCGTTTTCAGGGTACTCAGCTAGTTCTAGTACTTGGTTCAAACAACCAGCACAGACTGTTTACAAAACACTGACAGGTGACTATGCGGGTCAGGTGTGGGCTTTAGAGCAAGCAGCTAAATCAGACAACAGCGTGGGGTACGTGGCTAGACTTATTACTCCATTCTTTGATATGGATAGTCCACGCTTAACGAAGGGTTTTAGAAAAGGGCATATTGTCGTCAGGGAAGAGGGAAACTTCTCTCTTTCCATAAGAATTTATATTGATAATATTTTAAGAGCTACAGAGACTATACTACTTTCAACAGTTGGCGCGGTCTACGGCGTAGATCTTTATGGAACTGGTGCTTATGGTGGTGGGGATGCTCTAATAGAGAAGGACTTTGAGTGCCGTTTTATAGGAAATAAGGTTCATTTTGATATTTTCTCCAATGCAGCAAATGAAGAACTTTTCATAAGTCAACTTATGGTTGACTACATAGAACTTGGAGTCAGACCTTCTAACATTAATTAAGGGGTATTAAGTAATGGACTATATTGAATTTGATAGCAAGGGAATTGTAGAAATTCGTTGCATGCACTGTAAAGAAGTGGTGTCTAACAGAACTTACATCGAATTGCCAGATAGGGAAGACCCCAAGAAGAAAGTTGCTGTTCTTGCTATGAATAGGCGATCCAATTATTCTTCTATTACTTGCGATCTTAGTGATGGAACTTATTGCAGTCCTGTTGTGTGCAGTTCTTGCAAATTAAAGGCGGGTATTGATCTCAATGAAATCACCAACCAAATGAAAATTGGTTGGAAGAAGCATATGGAATTTGCTAAAATACCAGTTGAAAAGATTAAAGAACACAGCAAGAGAGTCAAGAACTTAAAAATTGAGGAGATAATTTAGTGGCTTATTCCAAAGTAAAGACGGTAATCACTGGTGAAACTATCACTGCAGCAGACCGTAACGCAGAGCATGACAACCACATTACGAATCATGTTCAAACCACCATTGACGACTACTCTGTTAATATTGCACAGATGCAGACAGTTACTGATCCATACCCTGCTGCTGCAGAGTCACTTGCAACATCTGGTGCTGGTGAACTAGAGAGGCTTAGATTTGTTATTAAACAAATCACAGGTGAAGCGCAATGGTATATTGATCCTACAAATACGTTACTAAGTATAACTTCAGCCGGTGCGGTAAGCGGGGCTGCACTGACACTTCTTGGGAATACACCAGTAGGCGCAGGAGATCTCCCTGATGCCAATTTATCTGCTAATGTCCCACTTCTAAATGCGGGAAATACTTTTACAGGCAACCTAATTTTGTCAAAAGCTAACCCCGCCCTGATTGTCAACACAACAAGCGGCCCTTCTAACCTAATATTTAGAGCTTCAGGTGCCGATAAAGCCTATGTTAGGTTTGACGAAGTTAATAATGAAGTGGATTTTTATGACCCAGTAGGAGCGACAGTAAGATTTACTTTTGGGATACAAGGCGGGAACGCAGGTATAATGACCGCTGGAACTGTCCCTATCGCGCGGACAGCAACTTCAAAACTCGATTCAAGTACAGCCGTAGCAGCAAATACCGCAACATCTATTACAATACAGGCAGTGTCAAACTCTCACAGATTTTATACTGTATCTGTGCGCGATTCAGCGGCTGCAATTGTATATACGGGGGCTGATGTAAACCCCTCCGAGGGGGTTGACGCGAGTTTTCACACGGTTTTTGGTAGAACAAGCACTGGTGTTGGAGATTTTATAAATTTAGTTAATGGGACAGGACTATCAGAGACTGCAGTATATAAAGTTATGGAGCTCACACAATAATAGAATAAACTTTAAAGGTTGAGGAGAACACAATGCACGTAGTAGAATACTTAGATCCAAAGACTAAAGAACCTACAGGACAGTACGCTAAAAGGTTTAAAGATCCAAAAACTGGATCTGAAAGGGATGAATTAATCCCTAAAAAGATTTTTTGTGTCTGCGATGCCGTAGGCAATATTAAATCAATCACTGAAGTCAATTTCTCTTACACTGTAGAAGTAGAAGGAAAACCACACTGTTTTGAGCTAGAATCCGGCGAGGAGTGTCATCAAATTCTTGATTTAGATCTTCCAGCAGTTCCGGCAAATAGAAAAAATGACAAACTAAAGTGGCTACTTAATAATCACACTATGGGTTTGAAAGACAGTTTTGGTAAAAGAGTATTAAAAATTAAAAAGAGAGCATAATGGTATTTAGAGATGCAACAATTCTAGACATAGGTGTTATTTCCCAGATGTGGAGGGATATGCACGAAGAGATTAAAACTCCTTTTCTTGTAATAGACGATGAAGAGGTTCTTGCTTATGCAGAGTATATGTGCAAAGCCATCAAAAACGATCTAGTTTTTGTTGGAGTGGCTGAGTTAGGTGGTGTTGTAGTTGGATACACGCATACAATAGTGTCTTCCAGAGCTTATGGTAAACCCAGGGTTTCTATCTATAGTGAAAGCACTTACGTTTTGCCTGAATTTAGAAAAGGGGGGACTGCCTCACGATTAACTAATTTTCATTTAGAAAAGTGCGGGAAAGTTCTGGCTGGTGTTGGAGATGTTATGGTTCAACTTTCGTGCCTAAATAAGCAGCACGACATAGACAAATATAACAAGCTTGGGTTTAAAATTAGCAGTGTTGTTATGGAAAGGAAAGAATCATGGCTACAGCAGCAGTAGTTGGAGGGGGATTACTTTTAGGAGGTGCGCTAGGGGCGGCAGCCACTTCTAAAGCCCCATCACCTGGCACCGTAGGAGTTCCAGAGATCAGTGAAGAAGAAAGAGGATTTTTAAACCAGAATAAACAGCTTCTGGAATTTATAAGAGGTCAAATAGGCCCACTTGAGGAAGCAGCCAAAAGACAGGCCGGTGAAGAGTCTCAATTCAGAGCCAGTCAAATTGGTGATATCCAAGAAACTAAAGATCTTCAGAGGGCTTTAGAGCCTGCCCTGTTTGAAAGTCTTGGTTTTACACCTGAGTTTGACAGCGATGGAAAAATAACTTCTGTTAAACGAATGACAAATGAAGAGATAGAGGCCAACCTAACACCTTTGCAGCGAGAACACCTCACGCTTGCAACTGAAACTACACAAAGACAGATTAAAGCTTTAAGAGGTGAGTTAGATGCTGATCCAAACCTAGAGAATGAAATAAAACAGGGTGAAAATGAATTAAGAGCTTCCCTAGCCAGACGACTAGGAGCAGACTATGAAAATACTACAGTTGGAAGCAACGCTCTTAATAAGTTCAATGAGAGTGCTGGAAGGTTAAGGTTCTCGTCAAGGGAGGGCATTATCGCTGGTGGTGGCACTTTAACTGCACAGGCTTCAGCCCTGGCTCCAAATACTACTCCAAGAGCAGAATTCCTTCCACTATTTACACAAGGAAGAGCGTCCCTTTTTGGGGCTGCTTCACAAGCATTTTCACAATTACCTTCTCCGACAAACACTTTACAAGCACCATCGTCGCTTGCTGGTGGGTTATCAGGGTTGCTTACTCAAGCTCAACAGCCATTTCAGTTTCAAAGAAGGCTGGCTACTGATGTTGCAACTGGAAATGTTTCAAGACGACAAGAATCTGATTTACAAACCAACAGAAACAGACAAGAGATATTTGGGTCTGTGATTGGGGCTGGTGGAGCTATTTTAGGAGGTAAAAAATAATGGGGGCATTCAGTGAAGGACTGAAAGCAGGTACTCTTCTCGGTCAGAGCATTGTCGAAAACCAGAGGAATTCTAGGCTTGATGCACAGAAAAAGATAAAGCAGGAGCAAGACAGAGAAAACAAACAATTAGAACTGAATATTAGTTCTGCACAGAAGACTATTACAGGCTTAACAGCTTTTCTGTCAAAGCCAGCAGGTAGTCCTGGTGGAAAAAAGACCCAGATAGAATTCTTTAACAAGGGTATGATACCTGCACTGGCACAACTTGGTGTAGAAGGAGTGGCTCCAATTACAGAATTCTCCCCTGAACTGTCTACTGCAGCAAAGGATATTCAAGACCTTATCAAAAATTCTGGAAATTTACCTGAGGCAGAGGTTCAACAGGGCATAAATCAAATCATTCTTTCAGCGGGGCTTGACTTAAAAGGGTTTCAAGGAGCAGAGCAACAGCGTCAAAGTATTGACACTCCTTCTAGACAAAGAGAAGCTACACTTACAGATGAGGAACAACGCAATGCCGCTCTGATAGAGTCAGGCCAAATGCTTTCTGTCAAAGAACAGGCAGATATTAGCAAGAAAGCTGAGAAAGATGCCCTAGACTTGTTTGGTACTTCCCTTAATAAAATGGTTGATGGTGCATCACAAGAGAGTAAAACATCATTCTTTCAAGACCTGCAAGACACAGGTGAGCCAAATGTAGCACTACTTGACAGCCAGGAAGAGATTAAAACTCTAAAGGGAATGCCAGCAGATACTGCGGGTAAGTTTGCTCTTACACTTACAGCAACAGACAGATTTCAAACCGATATTATGGATGAGATGTTCAATTCTAAAGGAGGTCTTGACAAGCAATTACTCCTAGAAATTGCTGCTAATATTACACCTAGAGCCAGGAGAGTTGTGTCGGCCTTAAAGACGGTTGAAGCATCCCTTCTGCGACCTGTTTCTGGTGCTGTTCTTTCAGAGACTGAAATCGCTGACATTAAAAAAGCTCATCAACCTTCAGTCTTCTTCTCCGATGCAGAATCAGCTCGTATTAACCTTGAAGCTGCTAGGACACAGATGCAGAGTTTTCTGGATCTGGTTGATCCCAACAAGGAACACAGGAATAACATTCAAAAGTTGAGAAAGTCGAGGAAAAAAGAGGGCGGTGGAATAACACCAGAAGAAGTACGGTCTAACCTAGATATTCTGATAGGAAAATAATGGCACACGAAAACACAGCAGCTAGAAGATTTCCAGGTGGTGAAATCTTTAACTTTGTAACCGTTATAGACGGAAAACAAGTTGATGAAGATACAGCTTTTGAACACGCTGTAAAAACACAAGAGTTTACCGGAGGCCCATTTAAAACTTTTGAAGAAGCTGATAAGCAAGGGAAAGAAAGGTCTATGTCGGAAGGACGTAAAGAAGAAGCATTACAGGCATTAAAAGATCAGGGCTTTACCAGCTCTGATATTGCATCCATGATTGAGGCTCGCAAGAAAGAGAGAGCCGAAGACAAGACTCAAGAAAGTGCTGACCCTGCATTTCCTCTTGAAGGAAATGCTAATACTCAGAAAGAAGAGGCGTTCACAGCTTTAAAGAGCCAGGGTTTCGACAACGAGCAAATTAAAAGCATGGTTTCAGAACGCATTAAAGAACGCAACCAAAAAGAGCCGGGGTTTCTCGATTCTTTCAAACGTGCGGGTAAACTGCTAGTTGGTGCTGAACAGCCTGGCGGTGAAGGAATGGGTCTACTCGAAAGTCTTATTGAACAAACCGTTGCTGACCTTCCAGTAATTGCTGGAACTATGAAGGGTGCTGCACTTGGACTTGCGACCGGAGGCCCACCAGGGGCGCTTCTTGGGGGTGTACTCGGTGGAGCCACAGTTAAAGCGGCTCAAGTTGGTACACGTAAAACTATTGAAGGTGTTCCAGAGGGTGAAGACCCTCTCACCACTACCATCAAAACCGCAGGTGAGTCCTTACAGGCGGGTGTGGAGGAAACTTTGTTTGGTGGAGTACCTGGTGCTGGGATTGAGACTAAAAAGCTGGTGGATGTTAGCAAGAAAGCTCTTGCTAAAAAGTTTGCAAAAGTACGGGGAAGCTTTTCTCTGGGACAACTGACCGATAATACTATTGTAGATTTCTTTGAGAACATAGCCAGATCCGGTTTCATAGGCAAAGGCACATTTAAAGAGTTTTCAAAAAGACAGGCAAGTTCAATTGAAAATCTAAGACAAACAGTGTCCAATAGTTTTGCAACTGACCTTGTAAAAGAAATGTCTGAGGAAGACCTCGGAACCATGATTAAGCACACACTCAATGACGGGGTAACAGCATTCAATGCAAGTTCTCACGCTCTATTTGAAGAACTAACTGCAAAGGCCGGTAAAATTAAGGTAGACGTAACTGACCTGAGAAGGACTGCTGAAGGCCAACTAGAAGAGTTTAAGAGGATAGCTGATATTGGAAAGACAGAACAGGGAGGAACTCTGCTTGACAGAGTTTCTAAACTTGGAGATGACCCTCTAACTTTTGCAGACGCACAGAGGCTTAGATCCAACCTCTTAGATACAGCAAGGGGTTTGGAGCCACTTGCGGGTGAAACAAAAGCCAAGAAATTGGTCTCTGATCTTATACAGCAGACTGATGCGGCAATGGAAGTTGCTGCTGGTGGGCTAGATGGTGAGGTTTCTGTGTTTTGGAGGAAAGCAAACGCCTTTCACAAATCAGGCAAAGAAGCATTTAATGACAAGTTTGTGGCATCTTTAATATTAGAAGACAAGGTTGCAGCCAGTAAAGTCGGCCAGCACATTCTTAAACCAGATAATTTTGAAAATGTCAAGAAAATTAGAAGAAGTTTAAGGAAGTCTTTGCGGCTTCAAGGAAGAGCCGAAGACTTTGACAAGGTATGGAAAGATGTACAGGCAGGATTTTGGACTAATGCCATAGAAGATGCAAGCACTGATGGAGTATTGAAGCCTAGTAAACTGCTTGGCTTCATGACAAGCCGTAAAACTGGTAAGACACTTAGAGCTGCATTTACACCAAACCAGACCAGCGCGATGAAAGACTTTGCTAGAATTGCTGAAGCTGCTAGAACCAGAGAAGGTACAAACATTTTAGTACAATTTGCTCAGGCTGGCGCAATAGGTGGCCTTGGTGGTCTTTTAATTGGAGGAGAAACAGACAAGGAAAAGGTCGCTGGTGGTGCTGCTGCTGTACTCTTAGGGCCAAAAGCCCTTGCACATGCTTTTACCAACCCAACATTTGTTAGAATGCTCACCAGAGGATTACAGACAAAGCAAGGCACTGGTGCTGCTCTTACTCTGTCAAAACAGATCGTAAAAGAAGCTGCTAGGACTGGTTTGAATAAGATAGATGAAACCAAACCCAGTAAATCAATAGAAGACATTATGAGGTCAAGACAATGAAAATACCTAAGACAATTGAAGAGTTTAAAGCCCTCAAAGATGAAGAAAAACACGAGTTAGGTTCAATGGTGGGTGGAATTGTGGCCACTAGACCACAAGAACTTGAGAAGACTTTGGGGATAACACTCCAAGATATTGAGGCGGCTCTTGCTGCTGATAATGAACCTATTAAGGGTGAGAAAGGCGAGAAAGGGAGCATGCTCGGAACTCGCGCTCTGCTCAATAGTGAGACCGGAGAGAAGAACCCTGTTCCAGAAAAGGGGGACAAGGTAGTCCCACAGCCGTTTCAAGCCTTGCTTTCTAAGGAAGACGGGGGTGAAAGGGTTGTTAGGTCTGGAAGTCAATTTAAAAGGCTGTTTAGTGACAGGAGGGAAGTGGGATAATGACACATCAAACTTTTTTAAACTTGTTTGTACCTATTTTTACTGCGGTCATAGGGGGAGGCTACGCCTACACCTACACAGCTACTAAAGATCTGGCAGGTAAAGAAGATATAGAAGACCTCCGAACAAGATTAAATATCCTGTACGAAGGTCTTATCGGGGAAAAAATTGAGGATGCTCTAGAGAGAAAGAGAGGCAAGGAGAAAAATTAGATAGGCCCGTGGGTTAATACAAGACTGAGTGACCCTTCCGCGTAGACCCATGACCTACCTGCACCATTGAAGTACACGGTGTAGAGCTTCTCATCTCTTTCCGATAGTTTCGTACATCTTAGGACTCCAATACGGCTCTTTAATCTTATCTTTTCTCCAAGCCTGTAATGTTTTGCTGTTCTCTTCCAAATTCTTTATGATAGTGTCTAGTCCTGGACACTCCTGCATGTCGTCATAAAGCACTTGGGCAATTTTAGAGTACACACTAATGTCTTTATGCACATCCTCCATTGGTTCACCAACGACCTTTGGTTCCTTGAGTGCTAGTGTTTCTTGCCGACTGTACTTGTCCATCAACCGTACTAGAACACCAAAATAAGCTGGCACACCCAAAGTTTCGCAACGCATAAAGTTATCCAGGTATCCACGGTCTCCTGTATAATCAGCGTTCTTTTTCGCGTGGAGCTCTGCTTCAACTTCACAAGCCTTTTTAAATAGTGCTACACCTTCCTTGCTATCCATTTGTCCCTCCACTAATCGTAAATTTTCCAACCGTCTGGAATGTCCTTCTCTTTCTCACGAACAAATCTCTGTTCTAACTCCTGCATAACATCTTCGTGTGCTGGCCCGAAATCAATATTTTGCACAAGCCACATCAGGTATTCCAGTTCTTCGTCCTTTTTCTTCTGTGTAGGATCACCTCCTAAAAGTTTCAAGAAGTATTTCCAGGATATTACTGCATGCGGTTCTTTCCGGTTCTTCTTAAATACTAGAACAGGTTCTTTACCGGCTGGTGCATTCTCTTGGGCTTGATCCAAGGCATTCCACACCTGTAACTTCTCAGTGTTCTTGCATTCAACTGAAATGGGGAGTTTTCCAGAATAGTCCTTAACGTCCTCACCCCCTTCACCCATAATAGCTGGTCTTACCAGGGTGGGGTCAAGCCCCAACACCTGTATAAGATCTGCTACTACTAAGTTTTGCAGCTTACGGCCTTTTGCCTTACCAGATTTCACCTTCATTTTAAACAGAGGTAAGTTTAGGTTCAAACTTTTCTTTAGTAGGAAAGTTTCGTTGTACTTTACCCTTCGGCAAAAGAGCAGTTGGAATTAAGGTGCTTTGAGGGTCTTGCCCTGTTTCGTACTTAATAACAAGTTCCTCATGCGCCTGAGACAAGGCTCCTAGGGCTTGTCGTGTTTCATCGAGCGTCTTAATCAGTTCTCGGTTCTCTCCGGCCAAGATCTCGATCTCGCGCAAATGTGCATTAATTACTCTATCAAAAATTTTTTCAATCTCCATCTTAATATCCTCCTATTTGTTAATATACCTTCTTCAGTTCTAAAGGGTACAATGTACGTCCCAATCACCGGCATAGAGTTTTACCTTAGCGCACCCTGGTACTGTAGGTGACAACTCTTTTTGATGTCCATACCCTTCCAGGTATCCCATGAAGCACCCAGTAGCAACCATCAGTTGCTTTCTAATTTCACCCGACACGCCATTGATCCGCATGCGCTCAGTAATGAGCTTGCGGTGATGGTGCCCACGCAGGTAAACATCACAACTGTCAATTCTCGTTGCTTGATCCTGTAACTTTTTAGCCACTGAAGAAGTGGCGCATCCCCCACCAGTTCCATGTGTGGCATGAATCCTGTACTTGTTCTTTCCAACCTTTAAATTAAGTAAGGCATCAAACCCACACCAAACCTGATCCAATTCCTTACAGATGTACTTCTCAGGACTGAATCCACTCTCTTTCCATGATCGTAGACTGTGATTTGATTCTGTCCAAGCCAGAATCTTACCAGCTTTTGCAAGTGGTTTTAAGAGTCTGATAGCCTCATCTCTTTGTTCTTCTACAGACATTACTTGGTCATG
>JAJFKZ010000019.1 GCA_021772955.1 Gammaproteobacteria bacterium
CAGGGCAATGTCAGCAAACTGATTGCACAACGCACGTAGCTGATGCAACAAAGCGAGACGGTTGTCTCGAATCTTCGCATCGTCTGTCATCACCATGACCTGATCAAAAAAGGCGTCTACGGGTTGCTGCAATCCTGCCAGTAAAGCCAAAGCCTGTTGATAATCCGCGCTGACCACAGCTTGCTCAACCTGCGACTGCACATTTTCACATTGCGCATGCAAAGCCGTTTCTTCGTCCTGTTGCAAAAGGGCGTGATCCACGTGTTCGGCAGCGTGGCCGTGTTGATCGATGGACTTAGCTAACAGGTTGACCACGCGCTTGTTGGCGGCAGCCAAGCTGGCCGCCGCCTCGCGGTGGTCTTTGCTGAACTGCTCCAGCGCCTGCATGCGTTGCTGCATATCCAGCAGATCATGCTGGCTGATTGCAGCGACGGCGCGAAACGTCAAAACAGAGATACCCTGCTGCTCATGCAGCCATGCTTGCAGGCGATCAAGAATGAATTGCTTGACGTCAGCAACCACAGCAGCGGTGATCTCGACCTGTGCCGTAGCCTGCTGTTCAAGCGTGTCGGCTGCGAATTGCAGCAGCGCATCGAGATCGAGGTGCAGTTCGGCTTCCAGCACAGTCCGCACCAGACCCAGCGCGGCACGGCGCAGGGCATAAGGATCCTTGTTGCCATCGGGCTTTTTGCCGGCAGCAAAAATACCCAGCAGGCGATCGCATTTCTCGGCTATGGCCAGGCATTGACCGGTGCTACTTGCGGCGATGCTGTCGCCTGCAGAGCGTGGCTGGTAATGCTCTTCGATGGCGGTTGCTACCGCAGGTGGCTCATTGCTGGCCAGCGCGTAGTAGCGGCCCATGATGCCCTGCAGTTCCGGAAACTCACCGACCATGTCGGTACTCAGATCGCACAGGGCCAGTTCGGCGGCACGGGCACAAACCCCGGCTTCCAGACCAAGCTGGTTGGCCAGCCAGCCAGACAAACTGCGCATGCGTCCGGCCTTGTCAGCGACGCTGCCCAACTGTTGCTGAAAGCTGATGTTGTCGAGCTTGGGCAGATAAGCCTCCAGAGGTCGTTGTCGATCTTTGTTCCAGAAGAACTCGGCATCGCCCAGACGCGGACCAATCACGCGTTGGTAACCAGCAATGACTTGCTGCGGGGCACTGCTGTCAAGGTTGGCTACGGCAATGAAGTGATGACTCAATTTGCCATCGACTGCGCTGTACAACGGGAAAAATTTCTGATGACTGCGCATGCTCAAACTCAATACTTCTTCGGGCAGCTGCAGGAAGCGCTGATCAAACGCACAGGCCAGCGCCTGCGGCCATTCCACCAGGTTGCTGACTTCGTCCAGCAACTGCTCATAATCGAGTGCAGCTAGATCATCATTTTTTCTGGCAATCGACGTATGTTCGCTGCATATAGCATCAATTTGCTCGCTAATCGCGGCTTTACGCAGCTCAGGATCGACCCAGACATAAGCTGATTTCAGGCCGGTTTCATAGTCATCAGCCGATGCGATCGGCAATGCATCGGGGGCATGCACACGGTGTCCGAAACTGACCGGTGCAGACGTTAAATGCGCCAGCGTCAACGGCAGTGCTTGCTGGCCGTGCATGGCCAGCAACCAGTGCAGAGGCCTGAGAAAACGCAAGTCATGATCGCCCCAGCGCATGGTTTTGGGCATTGGCAGGGCCTTCACAATACCGGCCAGAGCGTGCTGCAAAATAGCGCTCAGGGACGCACCGCTTTGTAGCTGCTGACAGATCAACCAGGCACCCTGCTTAGTCTCCAGTCGTTCCAGTGCATCGACACTGACGCCCACCGAGCGGGCAAAACCTTCCGCTGCTTTGGTGGGTCGTCCTGCGGCGTCAAAGGCAGCGCTGATCGCCGGGCCGCGACGGGTGATTTGCTGATCGTTCTGTTGCTCGCAGACGTCAGCAATTTGCACTGCGATGCGCCTTGGTGTGTAGAAAATTCGATAGTCAGGGCTGCCACTCAACAGTTGAGCAGAGCTGAGCAAATCGAGTGTGCTGGTGGCAAAGGCTGACGCTATCGCGGCTACGCTGCCAGCCGGTAATTCTTCACAACCCAACTCCAGCAGCAGAGTTTTGGTTTGACGGGTTGGGTTGATCATGCTGCGTCCTTGTTGTGCACTGTAGCACTGTGTGGCAATTCCGGAAAACCCAGTTGCTCACGGCGCTGATAATAAAGCTGAGCACAGGCCTGGGCCAGTTTGCGGATGCGCAGAATGTAGGCCTGACGCTCGGTCACGGAAATGGCGTGGCGGGCATCCAGCAGGTTGAAGGCATGTGACGCCTGCAGCACCTGTTCATAGGCTGGCAAGGGCAGGCTTTGATCGATCAAGGCGACGCACTCCATCTCGGCATCCTGAAAATGCCGGAACAGTGTCTCGCAATTCGCATGCTCAAAGTTATAAGTGGATTGCTCGACCTCATTCTGCTGGAACACATCGCCATAACTGACGCGTCGGTGCGGGGTTGTGGTCCATTCAAGATCGTAGACGTTATCGACGTTTTGCAGGTACATTGCAAGACGTTCCAGACCATAGGTGATTTCACCCAGCACCGGTTTGCATTCCAGACCACCGGCTTGCTGGAAGTAGGTGAATTGCGTCACTTCCATGCCATTCAGCCACACCTCCCAGCCCAAACCCCAGGCACCCAGTGTCGGCGATTCCCAGTTGTCTTCAACAAAGCGGATATCGTGTATGGTTTGATCGATGCCGACCGCAGCCAGGGAATCCAGATACAGTTGCTGGATGTTATCCGGCGAGGGCTTCAACGCCACCTGGAATTGATAATAATGCTGCAGTCGGTTGGGATTTTCGCCATAACGGCCATCGGTGGGACGTCGGCACGGCTGCACATAGGCTGCCGACCATGGTTCGGGTCCTAGCGAACGCAAAAACGTGGCCGGATGAAAGGTACCGGCACCCATCGGCAGGTCCATCGGCTGGATGATCACGCAGCCCTGCTCACCCCAGAATTGTTGCAGTCTAAAAATCAGTTGCTGGAATGTCAGCATGGTTCAAGGTACTTGCTATCGTCGCGCAGTGGCAATCGTCCATTATATCTGCTCTGTCACCGACCAAGGCTGCAGTTCATCAAACTCGCTACAATAGTGGCGTGAAAATCAATAAATACACACTGTTGATAGCGGTGTTAGGGGTATTGCTGATCAATAACGAGGCCGTGGCCCAGCTTCGGCTAAGCGATGCTGCGCCGTTGATCATTGATGTCATGACCAGCGATCCACAACAGATTACCGAGTTGCGGCAGCAGCTCGATGTCTGGGGCATGGATCGTCAGCTGGGCAGCGTGGTGGTGTATCTGCCGCATGGCTTGACCGACCCGGTCATCCGGGTGCTGGAAAAGCTGAATCTGAACTGGCAGCTGAGTCAGCAACGTAGCGCAGCATTGTATCAACCGGCACCAGCGACGGCGGGCGTAACCGGCAGCATACCCGGCTTTGCCTGCTATCGCACCGTTGAACAGACCTATGCGGACCTGTCGGCGCTGGCCGCGGCCAATCCGACCCTGGCCGAGTGGCTAGACATCGGCGACAGTTGGCAAAAGCAGCAGGCCTTGGCTGGCTTTGACATTCAAGCGCTGGTGCTGGGTAATCAGGGCATGCCAGCGCTGGCTGATCTGGTCATCATCGCCGCCATGCACGCACGCGAATACGCCACTGCCGAGCTGGCCACGCGCTTTGCCGAGCAGCTCATCTCCGACTACGGTGTGGATGCTGACACGACCTGGCTGTTGGATCATTACCGTGTCCACATTATCCCGCAACTGAACCCTGACGGGCGCAAGATAGCTGAACAGCAGAGCACCCGCTTCAAGCGAAAAAACCACAATCTGGATTTTTGCAGCACTGAGGTTCCGGTCGCAAACGGTATCGATCTGAATCGCAACAGTAGCGTGCTGTGGAACTTCGGTTCGGGCAGTAGCGGCATTGAATGTGACCAGACATTTCGCGGACCGATGTCGACATCGGAGCCGGAAACGGAAGCCATCGAAGCCTATCTCGACAATGTGTTTCCCGATGCCCGACCCGGCACCCCGAATGATCTGAATCAGCCAGCTCCAGCCGAGACCCCGGGTCTGTTCATCTCTTTGCACAGTTTTGGCGAGTTACTGCTGTTTCCCTGGGAAGCAGTGTCGAGCAACTCTGGCAATCATGCCGGCCTGCGCAGTCTCGCTCGCAAGCTGGCTTTTTTCAACGATTATTTGCCCTGCCAGGATTGCCTGGGCACCGCGGCTGGCACCACCGTTGATTATGCCTATGGTGCGCGTGGTGTGGCTGCCTATACATTCGAAATCGGGAACAATTTTTTCGAAAGTTGTGCTGTGTTTGAGAACACCTTGTTGCCGGACAATCTGGCTGCGCTGAAATTTGCCTTGAAAGCCGCACGACGCCCCTACCTGGAATCGTCCGGACCGGAGATAACCAACGCTGGTGTCAGTATCAGCGGCAGCGATGGCAGCGTTATGATCACCGCCATGGCCGATGATCGCCGGCGATTTGGCGGCAGTGTCAATAACGAACCAGCCGATCCGCAGCACAACATCGCCGGTGCAGTGGTCAGCATCAATGCGCCGCCGTTCAGCAGCACCGGGTTGATTGACATGCAGGCCAGTGATAATGAATTTGACAGTCCCGACGAAGCCATACAGGTCACGCTTGCAGGCAACCTGCTGGCGCCAGGACGCAATACGGTTTACATTATGGCAACTGACAGTAGTGGGCAAAGTGGCCCACCTAGCGCAGTGTTCGTGCATACGGACACGCTTTTCAATGATGGGTTTGAATATGCAAGCAACAAGTAAAAAAATAACAGAGGTAATGTGGTCGAAGTCATGCTGGCTGGCGCTCGGTATCACGGCGATCAGTGCCGCAGGCTGGGCCTGCTTTACCCCGGATCGAGCCGCCATTCTGGCACTGGAACACCCGGATGCGGATTTCGTCAATGCGGCCGCACACGCCCATCATCCCAATCCGATCCCGTATTTCGGGCCACAGCAGGCAACGCCCTGTGTGAATGGCTTTGCTGATATTTTTCCGTGCAACAAAGTCACACTGTTATCGCACATCGAATTGCCAGAAATCGGGAGTGGTTCGGGCAGTGACAGCTGGGGTTGGACCGACCCGCAAACCGGTGTCGAATATGCCATCATCGGTCGCTCCAACGGTGTTGCTTTCGTCAGCCTGGAAGACCCGATCAACCCGGTCTATCTGGGCAACCTGCCCCGCCCGGCCGGGGTCAGCACATCGGTGTGGGCCGACATCAAGGTGTATCAGGATCATGCCTTCATGGTTGCCGACAACGTCAGCAATTACGGTATGCAAGTGCTGGATCTCACCGTGCTGCGTAATGTTAGCAATCCGCCGGTGACTTTCACCGCTACCGCCGTCTATAACGAATTCGACAGCGCGCACAACATCGTCATTAACACCGACACCGGCTTTGCCTATGCCGTCGGTGGCAATAGCTGTGCCGGCGGTCTGCACATGGTCGATATCAAAACACCGTCGCAGCCTGTGTCCGCCGGCTGCTTCAGTAGCGATGGCTATACTCACGATGCCCAGTGCGTGGTTTACAACGGCCCCGATAAGGAGCATGTTGGTAAGGAAATCTGCCTCAACAGCAATGAGGACACGCTGACCATTGTAGATGTCAGCGACAAGAACAACCTGATCCAGATTTCACGTACCGCCTACCCTGACTTTGGTTACACGCACCAGGGCTGGTTGACCGAAAACCAGGCCTATTTTTTGGTCGACGACGAGGCTGATGAAACCAGTCAAGGCTTTACCGGTACCAGAACCATCACCATGGATGTCAGCGATCTGGACAATCCATTCATGGCGGGCGAGCATTTCGCCGACGGTGCCGCGGTCGATCACAATCAGTACGTCAAGGGCGATTACACCTACCAGGCCAATTATCGCCGAGGTCTGCGCATCTTGCGCATCAGCGATGCTGCCAGCGGCACGTTGACCGAGGTAGCCTTTTTCGATAGCTATCCAGAAAACGACGGCAACGGCTTTTCCGGTGCCTGGAACGTGTATCCGTTTTTCCCCAGCGGTAATATCCTGATCAGCGATTTCAATCGTGGCTTCTTCCTGGTGCGACCGGAGATTGATATTGTGCTCATTGATGGTTTCGAGAACAGCGGCAATTTGTGAAACATCACCGTGTCGATTGACAAGGACGACATCTACCGTCAGCCACTTGACCAGGTCAGCGATTTTCAGTTCGACGAGCGCGTAGTGCGCGTGTTCCCAGACATGATCCGGCGTTCGGTGCCAGGCTACGAACTGGTGCTGGAACTGCTGGCACTGGCCGCACGCCAGTTCAGCCAGCCTGCAAGCAACATCTACGACCTGGGCTGTTCGCTGGGTGCCGCGACACTGGCCATGCGCCGCACTATTCCACACAGCGACTGCCGTATCATCGCCGTGGACAACTCCAATGACATGGTGCAGCGCTGTCGTGAGCAGATTCGCCGGGACAACTCCATCGTCGAAGTCGATGTCATCGTCGCCGATGTGCTGGACATCGACCTTGCCAACGCCAGCCTGGTGGTGCTCAATTTCACCCTGCAGTTTATTGCGCCCGAGCGTCGCGCGGCGTTGTTGCAATCCATTCACTCCGGCCTGCGTCCGGGTGGCGTGCTGCTGATCGCCGAAAAGCTGAGCTTTGCCGACCAGCGCACGCAGCAACTGTTGGATCAATGGCATCAGGGCTTCAAGCGCAGTCAGGGCTATTCCGATCTGGAAATTGCACAGAAACGCCAGGCGCTGGAAAACGTCATGCAGCCTGACACGCTGGAAACCCATCAGCAACGCCTGCAGCAGGCCGGCTTCAATCACGTCTGCCAATGGTTCCAGGCACTCAACTTTGCCGCCGTGCTGGCGCGCAAGGATTGACTGTGCAGCGCTGTTGCTAGCAGCCTGTCGGACTTAACGCTGATCTACTGCGGAAAAGCCGGATTGGGCCAGCTTTCCCACTCTTTATCGTTAAATAGGCGCACTATTTGCCTCAAAAGACCGAGAAAAGCTGTCTCCAACCGGCTTTCCCTCGCGACGATCGGTCGAGTCCGACAAGCTGCTAGAGCTGCGTCAAACCGGCACAGGCTGGAATCCAGTCGTGCAACTTGTCGCATAGCGACGCAAGAAGCCGTGGTTTAATGATTTAATGATTGACATCCAGACATTACATCCCGGACTGGCCAACTGGCTGCAACAAAGCCTGGACTGCACAGCAGATCAGCAGCAGCGCTTGTTCGATGTGCTGCAGCAACGCTGGCAACAGCACAATCACGGTGATCTGCCGCGCTGGCAACAGGCCTTGCAGAGTGTGCAGGGCGTCGGCGGCAGGCAGCAGGGCTGGCGCGTGGATGAGGACAAACTGATGCTGGGCAAAGCCAGGCTGAGCGGTGACCAGAAAACCGAACTGGTACAAGCGCTGCGCGAGTTGATGCCCTGGCGCAAAGGGCCATTGAGTTTGCATGGCGTACACATCGACACCGAATGGCGCTCGGACTGGAAATGGCAGCGACTGCAACCGCACTTGCCGCAGTTAAGCGGCATGCGCGTGCTGGATGTGGGTTCCGGCAACGGCTATTTCGGGTATCGACTGCTGGCGGCGGGAGGCAGCGGTGTATTGGCGGTGGATCCGACCTGGCTGTTTGTCATGCAGCACCAGCTCATGCAAATTGCAGCTGGGCCAGCCAACAACTGGGTGCTGCCAATGCGACTGGAAGACTTGCCGGACAGCATCCACGGCTTTGATATGGTCATGTCGCTGGGCGTGCTGTATCACCGCCGCGATCCGTTGGAACATCTGCAGCGACTTCAACAACATTTACGACCTGGCGGTCTGCTGGTGCTGGAAAGCTTTGTTCTGCCACCCGGCGGTGATATGGAAATCAGCCCCAGGCGCTATGCTCGCATGGGCAATGTCCACCGTATTCCGCAGCCGTCATTGTTGATGCAATGGTTGCAGGAAGCAGGATATAGCAATATCAGCATGGTCGACATCAATCGCACCAGCGTGCGCGAGCAACGCAGCACCGATTGGATGACATTCGAATCACTGGCCGAAGCACTGGATAAAAACAACCCGGCATTGACGGTGGAAGGCTTGCCGGCACCAAGAAGGGCAATACTGGTGGCGCAGACGAGTGACCGGTCTCGCCGCATCTGACGCTTGCAGAGCCTGGCACTTGGGTCAATGCGAGGCGAAGTTTACAGGCCATGGCGCGCCCTTGCCAAGCAGCGCAACAACGCAGATGGCGGCTTTGCGTCGCGTCCGCAGGGAGCCCCGCAACGATCTCAATACTGCGTCGCAGTGCTGGACAAGGTCTGGGCCATGGCCTGCGCATTACGTCTTGACATGGGGTAGTTGAAGTACCACTAGTGGCTGTCCGTAACGTAGAGCGCTGCAGTTGCTTAATGGATGATGTCAAGGGAGCTGCGAGCACAGAACACACCGCGTATGACAACGTGGGTGTAGATCATGGCCGTGCGTACCTGGAGTGGCCACAATTGTTGTATGATGCGAATATCTTCTACGGCTAAAGTAGGAGGGGTATTAACTATAAAAGAGGTATTAGGAGAGTCATCAAAATAAAAAGGAGAAACTGATATGAAAATCGTCAAACTGATATCGTCAGTGGTTATCGTTGGGATCACATTGGCTGTCACTGCAGTAAACGCCTTTGAACTCGCAGCGCTTTCCCGTGAAAGTGGTGAATCAAACGAGATTGTCACCGTCACGGTTCAATTCGCACCGCCGTTTGGCGCAGGAACCACAATTGAGGTTATCTTCCTCGAACGAGTGGGTGGTGTACTCACAGAAGTTGATCGCCGCGCCGCCCTCGGGTTTACTCCGAACGTCTCCGTGGACGCAGAAGTTCCGATACTCCCGACCGGCGACTACGAGATCACAGTCGAACTGGACAGTGTCGTAAACGATCCGACCGATCCTCCCTTTCGCGAAGGGTTGCCGTTCCTCATTACCCCGCCGCGCCCATTCAACCTTACAGTGTTGGACACACTGCCACTTTGGAATGCGGCCGGAGGTGCGGCGAAGAACGTTGAATTTGGTGACGTCGAGAATGATGGGGACCTCGACATTTATTCCTTTAACAGCTTAAACGGTGAATTTATTGACCGCATGGCGATCAACCAGGGAGGCGCTCAAGGAGGCGTATTTGGTGAGTATGTGTTGGGTGTTGGGTTACCGCCGATCCCCGCTGGCGGTGCCGGTGATGATTTTAATGACGAATTCCGACGCACCTACGACGGGGATCTTGTAGACGTCAACGGCGATGGTTTCCGTGATGTACTGCGGACGGACCGCAATGGTCTCCATATATTTCTCAATCAGCGTGATGGCACATTCGTAAACAGCCCGAGTCTGTTGCCTAGCAATGATGAAATCCTCAACGGCACGGGTATCTCCGGCTTCAACGGCGTTGGCGGAATTATCGACTTTGATGGGGTGGACACCGCTGATATCGATAACGATGGTGATCTCGACGCTATCGTCGCAAACTACCTCAATGAAGCTGGTGACGGCACGCGTGGTGAGTCCGTTTTACTCATCAATAAGATCAATGAAGCCGCTGGACAATTCGTTATCGCCAACCGCGATGGTGACGTATGGGATGACATCAGCGATGATATGACCCACGGGGTTGCGTTCGGTGATGTCGACGGCGATGGTGATCCCGATGTCTTCCTTACCAACGTCGCTTCAGGGCAAAAAAACCGTCTATTGATCAACTCGGGTCTCTTCACCGGTAATTTTGTAGACGAGACTGACAGCCGCCTCCCGCTTGGCAGCGTCACCAATCGCGAAAGTGTCGATGGCATTTTTCGCGACTTCGATGGAGACGGTGATCAGGATCTCCACGTCGTCGACCGTAGTTCTGCAAACAACTTATTTTGGAATAACGGTTCTGGTATTTTCACTGATCTTGGTGCACCAAACTTACCGACCCAACCAACCACTGGTGATTCGACCTACGGCCTGACCGCTGTCGATATCGACTTCGACGGCGACCTCGACTTAATCGAAGCGCCAGGTGAGGGTGGTTCCCTTCCCGAAGAGTCACGGATACTCATCAACCGGGGCGGTAAAGACGCCAACCTGCGCTTTACCGCTCGAACCGACGCCTACCTTCCTGCTCCTACGCATCGATTGACCATCGATACCGGCGACATTGATTTCGATCTTGACCTCGATCTCATTGCCGGTGGTTTTGACGCGAACGAACTGGTGCTGTACGAGAATGACCTGTTCGACTCGATGGCAGAAGATGCGGACATAGTCATCATGATCGATCACACCGGCAGCATGATCACGTCTTCGCACAATTACCTTGAGCCTGTGAAGAACATTGCCAAGGCGATCCTTGCTCGCAAACGCGCCGACGACAGGATCAGTATTGTGCTCTTTAACTACCGTGGGTCGGAGAGCAATCAAGCCGCCGCCGATGCCCCGAGTGAGGACTTTCTAAAGGCCGAGACCATCGTCACGCTCGAAGAATCCGAATCGATGACGTCTACGGAACTGGATACCATCATCAGTGCCATCGACGAGGGCCCATGTCCACCAGGCCGTTGCACAGCCATAGGCCAGGGTCTGCGCCAAGGACTTGCGGAGATTAAGCCGAACCTCAATGCTGAGCGAGTAAAAATTCTGGTGTTACTAACCGACGGTGCCCAGAACATGCTGCCAACACCGGAGACGGTGATCGGCGAGCTTGTCGGAGGATTCCCGGGCAACGTGCGCGTTTATGCAATTGCCCTTGGCACTGACACCGACAATCAAGCGCTCACCGATCTTGCCAGCCTTGGTAGTGGTTTCCACCTTGATGTCGATGCGCTCGACATGGCTGAAATCTTCGAGGATATTGAGTCGGACGCTACCGAGAAGCAAATTTTAATCTCGCAGCCGACCACAGAGGGTGGCACACCCATTACGAGCAATGGATTTACTAACGCGCGGAAGATCGATTTTGATGATCTAGAGCTCGGCACTCTGGTCAACGAGCAGTATGCGGAGCTTGGCGTGCGTGTCGGGCACAACGTATGGACTACGCCGCGCATTGTTCCAGACTCCTTCGATGATCCCAACGGCGAATCGGACCGGGCCTTACAGAGCGTGTCGGACCGCGAAGCGATTCAGAAAAAACTGGGGGGCAAACTTGACTCCAAGCAACTCAAGATTTTAGTCAGCCCTCTAACTTTCCGTTTTGTCGAATTGCAAAAACGAGTTGGGCTTACAGCCAAGTTGGACCAGAGTGGGCGGACTACAGCGACGCTCAGACTTTTTGACCCATACGGTACATTACTGGGTTCAGTTAGTCAGGTTATCGCCACGGGTGACGAGGCCTTCCTTGGCTTTGAGTCTGCCGCGGGGACAATAGCCCGCGCGCAACTCCAGTACTCCGGTACTGACCACGCGGAGCTTGTCGACGATCTCCTTTTTGAACCCGCGCGAGAATCAAACTCCGAGCCGGGTAGAACGTTCTTCGTTGGCGCCGAGGACAAGCAAATTCGAGTTGGCTTGACCTGGCAGAACGCATCTGCAAACCCAAATCTTACCTTAATCGAGCCATCCGGCAGCGTGATCTCGAATGCCAGCCCAAAGGTGCGTGAAGAAGCTGGCTCGGTTTTCCACATCTATGATATCAAAGGCCCCGAGGTTGGCCACTGGACGGCAAAGATCACTGGTACAGGTAACGAACTCGCGGTTTTATCAGTGCTTTCATCGAGCGGCCTTAAGCTCGGTCTCGATCCTGATCGACACCGCTGGGTGCCGAATCAACCAATGACGCTAACCGCAAGTTTAGGCTCCATAGTCTCCGGGGTTCTCAAACCGGTTGCAAATGCCGAGTTCGCCGTCTCTGTAGAGCGACCCGACGGGCTGTTGTCGAGTAATGGTGTAAACGTCAACTCACAGCCCAATGGGCTCTATCGAATCACCTTATCCGACACGGCCTTGGCCGGAACTTATAACGTTCGTGTTACGGCGATTATTGATGCCGGAACAGAACATGAACAGAGTCGTTCCCGCCGGGCTTCGCTCGTCTCGTCGCGGCAGCTTCCGACCGATGCGTGTGATGAGCGGTCGAAGATCAAGGCCAACCCAGGACGCGTTGTGGCAGACGGTTCAACTGTGGTTACCGTCACCGCCACGCTTGTTGACTGTATCGGTAAGCCATGGCGGGGGGATGGAAAAGATAACGGTACAATAGTGACGTTCTGGGCAAGCGGTGGCCACCTCTCCGGTACCGTACAGAGCACTTACCCTGGGGTCTACACTCAGACGCTGGTTGCGCCTCGCAGCCCTATGGTGATAGAGATTCATCCCGTTGTTGGTGCCCGTAAGCTGGATACTTTCACAACAGTGAAGGCTGTCGTTGGTCCGGTCGACCCGAAACGCAGCCGACTTCATCTCGCCTCATCACCCGGGTTTATTCATGCCGATGGCCATATGGAGGGAGCAGTCCTTGTAATTCCCGTTGATATTAGCGGCAACCGACTGGGCCAAGGCCATGACGTTAAGTGTGAGTGGATTGATCGTGAACTGAGCACTTGGCTTGGTGATGTCGAGAGTGGTGTCGATGGCGTCTACGCAAGACCCTTCGTGGCCAAGAACGATCGCGGTGCAGCTGCGGCCTACTGCACTGTCGATGGCGTGGTAATCGATGAGGCGCTTATCGTCAATTTCTTCAAGCCGAATGATGAGGTATCGGACCTTGATGGTGACGATATTGTGAGCTGGAATGATAACTGCCCCTTCGTGGCGAACCCCGAGCAAGCAGATGCTGACGGCGACAGAATTGGTGATGTCTGCGAGGTTGAAGTACCAAGACTGAGTCCTGGTGAGGGCCCAAGTGATGGGAATGACCATCTTCTCTGGTGGTTCATTTTGGTGCTCCTATTGATCAGCTTTGTCGTGACCTTTGTATATCGGCGCAAGCAGCGCTAACATCATACTGGCGCGCCTATTTCACGATGGGTTCGAGGAGCAGGGCGAAGCTGGCTAAGCAGCTTGGACGATCGCCCGCAGAAGCATAGCCGTAGCTATGATTCAAGGGTGATCGTTACCACCTCGATAATGTATTGGGCAACGCCAGATTTGGCCTGAACTCGAACAGGACAATCTGTGTCCACTCCACAATTCATAATATTATCGTTATCGCCTTGTTTATCCGTAAAATTAGGACTAGTAACAGTCCGCCTTCATGAAATATTCGGGTTAGCTAGCAGTCTACAGCGCGTACGCCATGGCTGGCCAGCAATCAATAATGCTGCATAGCGCTTCGATCCGATCTGGTACCTAATCTCAGTTACTGCCCTTGTAGTTCGCGTGCAGATGATGGGTTGCTGTTACCAGCTCGATCGGCCATGGTCGCGCGCAGGTCGCACAATCAAAGCCGCAAACGATGTTACTGGACTGACCCGCTACACGGGTGGCGATAAAGGCGTGCGTGGTGTGGCCGCAAACTGGATTGTTTACTAGCCTTGTTCGCGAGCGGCGGGCCGCTCTGCGTGCGCACCGGGACAGGTCGGCAAAGCGCCCGACAAACCCGGGTGTTGCTAGCGTGGTCCCGGGCCAGCCAGTGCCTTTTCTGCTGACAAATCGCTTGATGTGTTGTTCGCGTTGGCTGCGGCCAGTTGTCTGGCTTGCATATCACTGTCAATGCGTGCCAACTGCTGGACCAGATGGCCATGCTGTTGTTGCAATTTGGCCACCATCGCTTTGCTCAATGGTGGGTCTTCCGGCAAATCCACGGTACGAGGATTACGATGCGCGCCGTTGACCAGAAATTCATAATGCAGGTGCGGGCCACTGGCCAGC
>JAJFKZ010000020.1 GCA_021772955.1 Gammaproteobacteria bacterium
CTGTGGCCAACCCAGGCCAATGAAGTGTTTCTGCGCTGGCCGCAGGACAAGCTGGATCAGCTTGCTGATGCCGGTTTTGCCTTTCACCGCTGGGCCGGCGGCAATGACCGGGCGCGGTTTGTGTTTGCCTGCACCACCGGCGCAGACGAAGTACAGGCCCTGTGTCAGGCGTTGGCAGGGATTGAGTAATTAGCCGTCTTGGCTGGGGTCAGATTGATAGCAGCATAGGTAGGCCGGATAAGCGCAGCGCATCCGGCAGCGGTCGGTGCTGTCAATGCCGGATGCGCTATGCTTATCCGGCCTACATTCCAGACAGCGTCACCACCAATTATTCGCTGGTTCAGGAAACGCCGGATGCGCTGTACTTATCCGGCCTGAAATCTGTGCAATCTGTGGATTGTCTTTTTGACCTGGGGAACCCGTGCGTCAATCGTCGTGGGCAAAGATACCGCTGTCATCTTTGAACGCCTTGAATTCCAAAGCATTGCCGCTGGGATCACTGATAAAAAACGTGGCCTGCTCACCGGTCTGATCGGCAAAACGAATGCCGGGTTCAATCAGCCACTGCACCTCGACTTGCCGCAGTCGATCGGCCAGATCATGCCATTGCTGCCATTCCAGTACCATGCCGAAATGTCGCACCGGCACCTGCTTGCCATCAACATCATTGGTGGCGGGTCGCTGATCGTCGGCGAGATGGGCGGTAAGCTGGTGCCCGAAAAAATTGAAGTCGATCCAATGTGGGCTTTGCCGGCCAACGCTGCAGCCCAGCAGATCGGCATAAAACTGTTTGCTGCTGGCCAGATCGCGAACCGGAATGGCAAGATGAAACGGGCGCATGGCTGACATAGAAGAACTCCTCAGCGGCTGTGATCAGGATTGTATTTTGCCATGATCACGCGCGCAATGCCGCTGATGTCGTCATGGCATTGCACTGATTCCCAGCATGTTTCCTGAAGCAGTGCCAGCAAGCGCTGACGTTGATCGTGACCATGCTCCAGCAGCAGCAGACCACCGCTAAGCAAATAATCTGTTGCGCCAGTAATGATGCTGCGATAGCAGGCCAGATCATCATCGCCCGGGGTTAGGGCCATGCTGGGTTCATGGCGACAATCACCTTGCAGCAGATGGACATCCTGGGCCGCAACATAGGGTGGGTTACTGATGATCATGTCGATCTTGGCACAGGTTTCCGGCAGCGCGTCATACCAGCTGCCGGCATGGAAGCTGATATTCTCCAGAGCATGGCTGGCGGCATTCATGCGCGCCAGTTGCAGTGCTGTAGTGGACAGGTCAGTGGCCATGACCTGCACATCTGGCCTGTGCCTGGCAATGCTGATGGCAATCGCACCGGAACCGGTGCCCAAATCCAGCACCGTGGCTGGCGGCGGCTGCCTGGGTGCAGCAGCCAGTTGCTGCGGTAAATGTTCCAGTGCCAGGTCCACCAGCAATTCGGTTTCCGGACGGGGTATCAATACCGCATCATTGACGCTCAGGCGCAGGCCATAAAACTCCCGCCAGCCCAGAATGTAGGCCAACGGTTCACCACGACAACGTCGTGCCAGCAAGTTCTGCAACTGTTCCAGTTGGGCGCTTGCGAGCCGGTCCTCGGCATGGGCGATCAAGTGGGTACGGTCGCAATCCAGCACCGCAGAGAGCAACAGCTGTGCCTCCAGGTCGTGGCTGTCAGTACAACTGCGCAGTGCCTGTTTGGCTGTGGCCAGTGCCGCTGCGATGTCTGGCATGAATCGTGCTGTTACCAGCGCGCCATCAGCGACTGCTGGTCGACGTTAGTTGTGGCCGACCGAGTATGATACTGACTTCTTTTCTGAGCCAGCGCTTGAACTGGCTGCCAATAACGTACAAGGCAGGAATCATGATCAGCGTGTTGACGGTCGAGAACAAAATGCCAAAAGCCAGCGAGGCGGCCATCGGCACAATGCCTTCTGCCTGCGCACTGGTTTCCAGAAACACAATCGGGAACAGGCCGATAAAGGTGGTCGCCGAAGTCAGCACTATGGCGCGAAAACGCGAGCCACTGGCATCCACCACAGCTTCGATCAGGCCCATGCCGGCAGCACGCGCACGGCCGATGAAATCCACCAGAATCAAACTGTCATTGACCACTACACCGGCCAGCGCAATGATGCCGAACATGGACAACATACTGACATCCAGACCCAGAATCAGATGGCCGACCAATGCACCGATCATGCCAAAAGGTATGACTGACATGATCAACACTGGCTTCAGATAGGAGCGCAGCGGCACCGCAAGCAGCGCATAAATAAGAAATGCCGCAAACAGGAAGCCGCCCTTCAACTCAGTCATCAGCTCGCCTTGTTCTTCGGTATTACCATCCAGGCGCAAACCCACATCCGGGTATTTTGCAAACAATGCCGGAATCACATTTTGTTGCACATCGCTGGCGATCTTGCCGGGCTCGGAGACCGTCTTGTCAACTTCGGCGCTGACGGCAATGGCGCGCTCACGGTTGAAGCGGCGAATGATGGTCGGGCTGGACGAAAGATTGACGTCGGCAACGGTGCTAAACGGTACGGCATCGCCTGCTGGCGTGCGGATACGCATGTCTTCCAGGTTACCGATAGAATCACGTTCTGCTTCTGGATAGCGAACCATGACGCGCACCTCGTCCTCACCGCGCTGGATGCGCTGTGCTTCAGCGCCATAAAAGGCCTGCCGCACCTGGGTGGCGAGATTGGTCAGGGTCAGCCCCAGTGCTTCAGCTTCCGGTTTGATGTCCAGTTTGACCTCACGATTGCCGCCTTCATAGCTGTTTTGAACATCGAAAGTGCCATCGTATCCGCGCAGCTTGTCGGTCAGCTCAGCGGCAGCAGCCTGTAGCTGCTCCAGATCATTGCCGACCAGGTTGAAGCTCACCGCAGCACCGCCGCCGGGTCCGTTATCTGCGCTGACATTGATGGATCTGGCCCCGGCAATCTCGCCGATTTCACTGCGCCAGCGGCGGCTGATCTCACCCACGTCCACAGGTCTTGATGCACTCGGAGTCAGCTCAACGATCATGGTGCCGGTGGTGTCGGAGCCAGACCAGATGAAGCTGGTTTTGACGATCGAACCGGGCGGCAGACCGTGTTCGCGGCTGATTTCGGCATCGATCCTGGTCAGGGCATTGTCAATGCGATCCAGAGCGGCATGGGTGGCCCCGGCAGTCGTGCCTTCACGCATTTCCACACCGGTACGAACAAAATCTCCGGCCCAGTCCGGGAATACGACTACACGCAACAGGCCTCCGGCGATCAGGCCAAAAGCCAGTATCAGCATGGCGATGAACACTGAAACCGTCAGATAGCGATTGATCACGGCCTTGCGCACGAAATGCACAAAATAATTGTCGACAAAATGGTGCAAACCACCAGCAAAACGTCGCTGTACCCGAAGCAACCCGAACTGCAGGTGATGGAAGAAACCATGGCCGGCATGTTCTGGAATCGGTTTGATTTGCATGTGCGCCAGATGCGCAGGCAAAATCAGTTTGGATTCAATTAATGAAAAAATCAGCGCGAAAATGACCACCCAGCCGATCGGCGACATGAACTGGCCATAGATTCCAGAAATCAGCACGATCGGCAAGAATGCAGCAACCGTGGTCAGCACGCCGAAGGTGGCAGGCACCGCAACTTCCATCGCCCCGGCAACCACGTTGTCGACGCTGTGGCCGTCCTTGCGGATTTTGGTGTACACACTTTCGCCGATGATAATGGCATCATCGACGACGATCCCCAGCACCAGAATGAAGCCGAACAGACTCAACATGTTGATACTGATGCCCATCAGCAGCATCAGCCACAAGGTGCCCAGAAATGCAATCGGCAATCCCATCATTACCCAGAATGCCAGCTTCAGCCGCAAAAACAGCGACAGCATCAAAAACACCAGTATGGCGCCCGTGATCAGATTGCCATTCATCATGTCCAGGCGATCACGCAAATACACGGAAGCGTCCGCCCAGGATTCCACGCCGATACCGCTGGGCAAGCTGGCCTGTTTTTTCTGCAGATAGTTACGCACCGACTCGGCGATCAGCAGTTCGCTCTGGTTACCCACCGACATCACCCGGATGGCGATGGCGGGCTTGCCATTGTGCATCACATAGCGTTCGCGGTCGACAAAGCCATCATCGATCCTGGCAATATCGCCCAGCGTGATTCTGGTGCCGTCCGGGTTGCTGCGCAACACGATTTTTTCAAACTCGATGCCGGTATAGGCCTGGCCCTGGGTGCGCAGCAGAATGTCGCCTGTGGATGATTCGATGCTGCCTGCGGACAGGTCCAGCGAGCTGCGCCGAATCGCTTGTGCCACTTCATCCATGGTCAGGTCATATTTGCGCAGCGTTTGCTCGCTGACTTCAATATTGAGCTCGTAATCTCTGCCGCCCACCACCTCGGCACGGGTTACACCCGGCAGCTGTACCAGTTCATTTCTGACCTGTTTGGCAAATTCTTTGAGGGTGCGTTCATTGACCTCGCCGAACACCGAAATCCACATGACTTCGCTGGTCCATTGGCTCTTGCTGATCACCGGCTCTTCGGTTTCGGCGGGGAAGGTGGAAATGCCATCCACGCGCAGCTTGATTTCATTGAGGATGGATTCGATATCGTAATCCTGCAACACGCTGACATTCACCGTACCGCTGCCTTCGCGACCGTAGGAGGTGAGCTTGTCAATGCCCTCGATGTCCTGAATTGCTTCCTCGATCTTGATCAGCACCCCTTGCTCCACTTCGGCCGGGGTGGCGCCATTGAAAGCCACCCGGATGCTGATGTTGTTGGGGTCGATGCTGGGCATGGTCTCTTTCTTGACCGTCAATGCCGACCACAGTCCAGCAGCGATCAGACTGGCCATCAACAGATTGGCAGCGACCGGATTGTGGGCGAACCAGGCGATGAGGCCATGATACATATTGCCCTGTCCCGAATTCTCCATCATGATTTCTCTTGCGTAGGGTTCGGATCGCCTTTGGTTTCAGCATCAGGAGCTGAACTCGCTGCAGGGATCAATGCTTCCGAGCCAGCCAGATTCTCACTGCCTGGATCAGGGTTAGGTTGGTTTTGATCCATCAGACGCAACGGGGTTCCAGGAATCGGGTTGCTCACGGCCGTGGTCACCACCAGATCACCATCATTGAGCCCGGATTTGATGTAGGCGATTTCTGCGGTGGCACGATCCACTTCAACCTTGCGAATGCTCAATTTGTCATTCTCACCGACCACCAGTACGGTGCCGTCCTCGCGCAACAGCGCCCGTGACAGCGGCACCACGTTGTCCGCGCTGATGCCGGCAATCTCTGCTTGCACGAAAGTACCCATGGTCAATGGTGCAGTGCGGGTTTTACCGAGTCTGCCGTACGGATCGGTCACCGCGGCGATGGCATAGATCATGCGTGTGGCTTCATCCACCTGGCCTTCGGTGCGGACTATGCGACCCTGCCAGGTGTGGATCTGATTACCGACTCTGGCGGACAACTGCACCGCAGGTGCGGAATCATCCGTTTCTCGCTGCAAGCCGGACAGCGGCAGATCCAGGTAGCTTTGCTGATCATCGTTCAGCGGCAGGCGAACCTCAGCGATATCGATCGCAAACGCCGAGCCCATGCTGGTGCCAGCACTGACGAACTGGCCAATATTGGCGCTGCTGGATTTCACAATACCGGCATACGGCAAGCTGATACTGGTACGTTCCAGATCACGTCTGGCCTGCATCAGTGCAGCTTCAGAGGCACGCACGGAGGCTTGCGCCTGAGCCAGTTGCGGTTTGCGCAGCACCAGGGAGCTGGGCTCGCGGCCCTGCCTGCCGGTGACCTGACTCAGGTTTTCCCAATCCTTGATCGCCTGTTCCGAGCGCGCCTGTTCTTCCGCCAAGGTGGCTTCGGCACTGGCCAGATTGGCCTCGGCATTGATCAAGGCTGATTGATAATCGCTGGGATCGATGCGCAGCAAAACTTCGCCGGCATTGAAAAAACCGCCGACCACAAAGCTATCTGACACTTTCACGATCTTGCCGGTGACTTCAGACACAATCGACGTTTCTGTACGCGGTTGAACCGTACCCTGAGATTGCACGGTATAGTTTACCGGTGCCGACTTGGCAGTTATGGTCTCTACCAGTTGCGCTATTGGCGGCGGGTCACTCGCGGGTGGTTTTGGCCGCAGCAAGAACATGGCGAAGGCCAACACCACGGCGACAGTTAAAATGAAGATCGGCAGCAGGATACGACGCCACAGCGGTGGCTTGACGTAATCGTCCGCCGAAGCATCAGCGGCTATGACCTGCGCATGCTGCTGGCTTGATGATGGTGTCGTGGATTGGATATGTTGTTTAGCCACTAAAGGTTCCTGTACCGGATTGTTGCGACGATAACCGACATTATCGTTACAATGAAGGTCTGTGACCTGTGCCAAAAGGCACGGCCGTATGAAATGCTACTGCCACCCACTGCTAGAGGATCAAAATGCTGGATAAACGACACGGCGTGAATATCAAATCTGCCCAAGAGATCGAAGCCATGGAAGTGGCAGGCCAACTGGCGGCCGACGTGCTGGACATTATCACCGAGCATGTGCAGCCTGGGGTCACCACCGGTGAGCTCGATCGTATCTGTCATGAGTACATCGTCGATCACCAGCAGGCGATACCGGCACCACTTAATTACCGTGGTTTTCCAAAATCCATCTGCACCTCGGTCAATGATGTGATTTGCCACGGCATTCCAGGTGACAAAGTGTTGAAAAATGGCGATATTATCAATATTGACATTACTGTCATCAAGGACGGCTGGCACGGCGATACCAGCAGAATGTATTACGTCGGTGACGTGCCATTGCGCGCACGCCGTGTGTGCGAAATTGCCCACGCCGCCATGTGCAAGGGCATTGCACTGGTGCGTCCGGGCACGCGTCTGGGCGACATTGGCCACGTGATTCAAAGCTACGTCGAATCGCAAGGTTGCTCGGTGGTACGCGAATACTGCGGTCACGGCATCGGCCGGGTGTTTCACGAAGATCCACAAGTTCTGCATTACGGGCGTCCCGGCACCGGTCTGGAATTATGCGAGGGCATGGTATTCACAATCGAGCCGATGGTCAACCTGGGCAAGCCCCATACCCGTCTGATGGCTGACCAATGGACGGTGAAGACCCGTGATCGCAGCCTGTCAGCGCAGTGGGAGCACACCATCGCAGTGCGCGCCGATGGGCACAAGGTGCTGACCCAGCGCGGTGAACTTTAAAACCGCTGGTGTTGTATTACAACCACTGACACCGTAACGATCCTGGCAGAGCCGATGCTGCCGCTACTGAGTCAGTCGTGTGCTGGTGAAGCCTCGCCAGATGCACCCGATGCACTGGCGCAGCGTTGCGCCAGTCATCTGCAACAAGTCGATGCGCAACTGCAGCGTCAATTTCTCGATACTTCTGTCAGCCAGATCGCCGCTCTGGTACGTGAGCGCGCCCTCCAGGTCGCCGATATCATCCAGTTGTTGTGGCGGGCCAGTACTCGCTCAGATCAGTCTGCAGAGCAAGGCATGGCGCTGATCGCAATAGGTGGGTTTGGCCGTAACGAGCTGCATCCGTATTCCGACATCGACCTGCTGATCCTGCAGGACAACACCGATCAGGGCGGTGTCGCTGGTGAGAATGACCGGGCGGGAGATCCAGCCCACACCAGCAGCATCGAGCATTTCATCAGCCAGTGCTGGGATGCCGGACTGGCCGTGGCCCACAGTGTGCGCAGCATCGAGCAGACTCTGGCGCAATGCCACCGCGATGTGATCACTGCCACCAGCCTCATGGAAGCGCGCTATCTTTGTGGCCGCAAACGGCTGTATGAGCAACTGCAGCAGCAACTGCAAGTGGAACTGGACCGGCACTGGCCGGCACAACGGTACTTTGCCGCAAAAATGGCCGAGCAGGAACATCGTCACGCCAGTTTTGATGATACTGCCTACCGGCTGGAACCAAACATCAAGGAAGGGCCGGGCGGCCTGCGCGATATTCAGAACATTGCCTGGGTTTGCCAACGCTGTTTCGGCAATGCTGCATTGGACACGCTGGTGCAGCAGGAATTTCTCAATGCTGCCGAATATCAACAGCTGGAACAAGGCCGAAATTTCTTGTGGCGCATTCGCTGGGCCAACCACCATCTGGCCGGGCGAGCAGAAGAACGCCTGCTGTTTGCGCATCAAAAGCAGCTGGCGTCAGTGTTCGGATATCAAAGCGACACCAATGCCAGTGCCGCTGTCGAGCGTTTCATGCAGGCCTATTACCAGACCGTGACCCGCCTGGAGCGGCTCAACGAGCGCTTGTTGCAGCAACTGCGGGAATCGTTTTCTGATCACAGCGGACGTACCTTGTACGCCCTGGATGATGAGTTTCAGGTGGTCAATGGCTATCTCGGCGTGCAACATGATCAGGTTTTCCTGCAGCGGCCGCTGGCAATCATGGAGCTGTTTCTGAAGCTGCAGGATCACCACAACATTCAAGGCGTCAGGGCCACGACCATCCGGCTTCTGCAGCGGGCTTTGAAGGCGCATGGCCCGGAACTGTATGCCAGTGATGCGGCCATTTTGATCTTCTGGCGCATTCTGAATCATCCGTTCGGGGTGTATTCGCAACTGGCGCGCATGGCCCGCTATGGCTTGCTGGCCAAACTGATACCGGCTTTCGAAGCGGTCAGTGGCCTGATGCAGTTCGATCTGTTTCATGTCTACACCGTGGACCAGCACACCTTGTTTGTGATTCGCAATCTGCGCCGGTTCGCCTACGGCAAACATGCCAATCTTTTTGCCCATGCCATTGAAGTGTTTGCGCGTGTCGAACGGCCGGCACTGTTGTACCTGGCCGGGCTATTCCATGATATTGCCAAGGGTCAGGGCGGTGATCATTCCGAGCTTGGCGCGGCGAGTATTCGCACGTTTGCGCAGCGCCTGCCGCTGGCCCCGCAGGATGTGGACATGCTGGCCTGGCTGGTGCAACAACATCTGTTGATGTCCCGGGTGGCGCAGCACAGCGACATCAGTGATCCGGAAGTGATTCAGCAATTTGCCAACGAAGTCGGTTCCAGACGCCGTCTGGACTACCTGTACCTGCTCACGGTGGCCGATATTGCCGCCACCAATCCCGAGTTGTGGAACTCCTGGAAAGACAGCCTGCTATGGAGTTTGTTGGAGGCCACCAGCAATGCATTGCAGCGCGGCTTGCAGCGGCCGTTGCCGCGTTCGCTGGTGATTCGCGAAACCCGTGGTTTGTTGTTCAGCGAGCTGCTGGGTCAGGGCTATCCGGCAGCACAGCTGAGTCGCTGGCTGGCCAGATTACCGCGCCACAGCTTTCTGCGCCTGGACAGCGACGAGCTGCACTGGGTGGCCGACTGTATGCTGGATAAAGCTGAGCAGCCAGCTGACACCGCTCATCACGGCAGCGAAGAGCTGGCGCCGATCGTCAGGCTACGCACCCTGGTGGCGGAGAGTGTCACCGGAGTATTGATCATTGCGCCAAGCTATGACGGCTTTTTTGCCACGGTCATGAGCGTCATGGATCGCATGCGTCTGAACATTTACCATGCACGTATTCTGCACACCCTGGATGCGCAGCCGCTGGCCGTGGATTTGTTTCAGCTGGTTAGTGCAGACGGCCAGCCATTGACTGCCAACGATAGCCAGCGCTTGCAGCAGAAACTTGTCGACAGCCTGGCCCGACAACGAATCCCCGAGCGCATCGATTACAACGTACCGCGGCGCTTGCGTGAATTTATCGCCAATGCTCAGATCAGCTTCCGCACGCCGACACAGCAGTCTGACAAGGAAATCAATCCGTTTGAAATGCATCTGCACGAGCAACTCACGGTGATGGAAATCACCTGTACCGACCGCCCCGGGCTGTTGTCCATGATCGCGCTGTGCTTGCTGCAACTGGGAATTCGTCTGCACGATGCACGCATTGCCACCTACGGCGAGCAGGTGAGAGATATATTTCTGTTGTCCGACTATACTGACAAGCCGTTAGGTAACCGGGCACGTTCCCAACTGCGAGCAGTACTCATGCGAAACTTGAGTGGAATTCATGATTGATTGTGTACTTCACACGCCGTCAATAATAACAATAACTGGAGCACGGTAAATGAGTCACGTCAGTCATCTGGAAAACCTGATCAAGCAGCATTGGCGCATGCGCCAAACCCTCACCAGCAGCAATGCCCCGGCCGAATTGTACACCGCGCTGGATGCCATTATGGACCTGCTTGAGCAGGGTAAGCTGCGCGTTGCAGAGCCCGATGACCAGGGCCAGTGGCACGTGCATGAATGGTTGAAGCAGGCCATATTGTTGTATTTCCGGGTGCGTGATAACAGTGTGGTGCGTGGTGCCGGCAGCTACTGCCAGGACAAGGTGCCGCTGCGCTTTGTCAATCCGATGGACCTGGACAGCGAATCTGCACGCATCGTGCCACCGGCGGTAGTGCGCAGAGGCGCGCACGTTGGCGCCGATGCTGTACTGATGCCCAGCTACCTGAATATTGGCGCCTACGTTGGCGCGGGCAGCATGATCGATACCTGGGCCACGGTGGGCTCCTGTGCTCAGATTGGCCGCAATGTGCATGTGTCCGGCGGCGCTGGCATCGGCGGTGTGCTGGAACCACTGCAGGCGGCACCGACCATCATCGAAGACAATTGTTTCATCGGCGCCCGCTCTGAGGTGGTCGAAGGGGTCAGGGTCGGTGCTGGCGCGGTGATTGGCATGGGCGTGTTCATTGGTCAGTCAACAAAAATCTATGATCGTGAAAGCGGAGCGGTTTTACACGGTCATATACCCGCAGGTGCAGTGGTCGTGTCTGGCAGTTTGCCAGCCACAGATGGAAGCCATGCGCTTTATTGTGCCGTTATTGTGAAACGTGTAGATGCAAAAACGCGCGCAAAAACCAGCATCAATGATCTTTTAAGATCAGGCTGAGCTTTCAGTCATCAGCGTCTGCAGGCACAGCATGGAAAATTTGCCCTGTTTTGCTTAGAATGTCAGCTCAATCTTGAGCATGCACTGACCCGGTGGCTTGCAAGCCAATAGTCTTCAGGCCAATGTCTATTTGGCCCAATGTCTATTTGGCCCAATGTCTATCGGGCCAGTGATCACCAGGCCGAGCGCCTTGCATGGGTGATGAGGCCGGGCATACTGATCTGCAGATAAGCACCATGCTGCTTTAATCTTGTTTTATTTCATACAGGCAATGAGCTATGAATTTTCATGAATATCAGGCTAAAGAGCTCTTTAGCCAATACGGCATTCCCGTGCCAGCCGGTAAAGTGGCGGACACGGCAGACGCTGCGGTAGCAGCAGCCAAGGCAGTAGGTGGTGACAGCTGGGTGATCAAGGCCCAGATTCATGCCGGTGGTCGCGGCAAGGCCGGCGGTGTGAAGCTGGTGCGCAGCCTGGACGAGGTGCGCGCGGTCAGCGAAAACATGTTGGGCATGGAAATCACCACCTATCAGACTGGCGGCCTGGCGTTGCCGGTGCATCAGGTGCTGGTGGCCGAAGCCACCGACATCGATCAGGAACTGTATCTGAGCGTGCTCATTGACCGCGCCAATCGCTGCGTCATGTTCATGGGCTCGGCAGCGGGTGGTGTGGACATCGAACAGGTGGCCAAGGACAGCCCGGAAAAAATCATCAACGTGCGCGTTAATATTGCTGCCGGTCTGCAGGATTATCAGGCGCGCCAGATCGGCTTCGGCATGGGCCTGAGTGGCAAGCAGACCAATCAGCTGGTACGCATCATGCAAGCGCTGTACAAGCTGACCATGGATAAAGACCTGAGCCTGGTTGAAGTCAACCCGCTGATCATCGACGGTAATGGTGATCTGATAGCGCTGGATGCCAAGATCAACGCCGATGGCAACGCCTTGTTCCGGCACCCGCGTCTGGCTGAAATGCGTGATGAGAGCCAGGAGGACCCGATCGAGCTGGCGGCCAGCAAGCATGATCTGAACTATGTCACGCTAGATGGCGACATTGCCTGCATGGTCAATGGCGCCGGTCTGGCCATGGCGACCATGGATGTGATCAAGCTCAACGGTGGTGACCCGGCCAACTTCCTGGATGTTGGTGGTGGTACCGATGCCGAACGCGTCAAGGAAGCCTTCAAGCTGATCCTTTCAGGGGATCGCGTCAAGGCCATCCTGGTGAATATTTTCGGTGGCATCGTGCGTTGTGATCTGATCGCCGAGGGCATCATCAACGCCGCCCAGGAAATTGACATCACTGTGCCGTTGATTGTGCGTCTGGAAGGCACCAACGTGGACAAAGGCAAGCAAATGCTGCAAGACTCAGATATCGACGTGATTGTGGCAAATGATTTGAACGACGGCGCGCGCAAGGCGGTCCAGGCAGCGAGAGAACAGGCATGAGTGTATTGATCAACAAACAGACCAAGGTCATCTGTCAGGGCTTTACCGGCTCGCAGGGTACTTTCCATTCCCGTCAGGCGCTTGAGTACGGCACGCAGATGGTCGGTGGTGTCACCCCCGGCAAGGGCGGCAGTTTGCATCTGGACCTGCCGGTATTCAATACCGTGCGCCAGGCGGTTGCCGAAACGCAGGCCGATGCCTCGGTTATTTTCGTGCCGCCACCGTATGCTGCCGATGCCATTCTTGAAGCCGCCGATGCGGGCATCAAGGTGATCGTGTGCATTACCGAGGGCATCCCGGTGCTGGACATGATGCGCGTCAAAGCGGCGCTTCGGGATTATCCCGACAGCGTGCTGATCGGCCCCAATTGTCCGGGCATCATCACCCCGGGCGAATGCAAGATCGGCATCATGCCCGCCCAGATTCATCAACCCGGCAAGATTGGCGTGGTATCACGCTCCGGCACACTCACTTATGAGGCTGTTTATCAGACCACCCAGGCCGGATTGGGTCAGACCACCTGCATCGGCATCGGCGGTGATCCGATCAACGGCATGAGCTTTGTCGATTGCCTTAAGCTGTTCAACGACGATCCCGCCACCGAAGGCATCATCATGGTCGGTGAAATCGGCGGCGATGCCGAAGAGCAGGGCGCTGAATACATTGCAGCCAACGTCAAAAAGCCCGTGGTAGGTTACATTGCCGGTGTCACCGCACCGCCTGGCAAGCGCATGGGCCATGCTGGTGCCATCATAGCCGGCGGCAAAGGCACGGCCGAGGCAAAATACGAAGCACTCGAGCAGGCCGGCGTGAAAACAGTCCGTTCACCAGCAGAGCTGGGTCAGGCCATGGCTGAGCAGTTGTCGAAAGGACCGTTTAACTGATTATGCGATTGTTGTTGGTAGCACGCAGGTTGGATAAGTGCCTGCCTGCGTGCGCACAGGCAGGCAGAACAGTCGGTAATGGCTGAGTTCGTACGCCGGATAAGCACAGCGCATCCGGCATTGGCTGAAATCGTAGGCCGGATAAGCATAGCGCATCCGGCAACAGCTGAGTTCATGATAGCCAGCAACCATTGGTTCGCGTGCAAGCACGCTCCTACAAATGCAACGTGGCCAGGTAGGAGACTGCCTGCAGGCGAAACAAGATTGCCCCGCACGCAAACCGTGACAACATGCCAATGAACTCCAACAAACAGACAGATGGCCAGAAACATGGCATCCGCATCGCCATGGCGCAACTGAATGTCACCGTTGGTGACATCAGCGGCAACCGCGACCTGATCCTGGCCGCCATGCGCCATGCCCGCGACGAACTGGGCGCAGACCTGCTACTGACCGCGGAACTGGCCCTGACCGGTTATCCACCCGAAGATCTGGTGTTGCGGCCGGGTTTCATGAGCCGCACCCACGATGCAGTGACCGAGTTGATGGCAGACGTATCTGGCATCGATCTGGTGCTGGGGCATCCGCGCCAACAAGATGGCAAATTATTCAATTCAGTGAGCTGGATCCGCAATGGCTTGCTGCTGGGACAATACGACAAGCAGTGCCTGCCCAACTACGCCATTTTTGATGAAAAGCGCTACTTCAGCGCTGGCAATCAGCCACTGGTGATAGATGTCAAAGGCTGTCGCTGTGCTGTGATTATCTGCGAAGATTGCTGGGAGACCGGACCGATGCGCCAGGCCCTGCAGGCCGGTGCCCAATTGTTGCTGATCCCCAACGCATCGCCTTATCGGCGTGGCAAACACCAGCGCCGTCTGGAAACACTGGGGCGGCGCATTCAAGAAACCCGATTACCGATGGCTTACTGTAATCAGGTCGGCGGCCAGGACGAACTGCTGTTTGACGGTCGTTCACTGTTTCTGGCCGATCAGCAACCGGCCTTGAGCGCCAGGCATTGTCACAGTGATATTGTCAGCGCCGATTTCAATCCGGCGACAGCCAGTTGGCAATCCGCCACCGGTGTTAGCGTTTGTAGCAGCGACAAATCAGACCAATCCGAAACGTCTGCCGAATCGGATAAGCAGCCGCAGGATTTAGCCGAAGTTTATCAGGCCCTGGCGCTGGGGCTGGCTGATTATTTGCACAAGAATAACTTCAAGCGCTGCGTCATCGGCTTGTCTGGTGGCATTGATTCGGCGCTTTGCTATGCCATGCTGACCGATGTGCTGGGTGCCACGAACCTGATTGCTGTGACCATGCCGTCAACCCACACCAGTCAACTGAGTCTGGATTTGGCTGCTGAGCAGGTGCACCTAGTCGGCGGTCAATTGCGCACCATTCCCATCGCCTCCATGCACGACGATGCAGTCGCTTTGCTTGGTGCAGGCTACGGTGATATTAGCGGGCTGGCGGACCAGAATATTCAGGCCCGCGTGCGCGGTCTGTTGCTGATGGCCATCTCCAACGACAGCGGTGCCTTGTTGATTGCCACCGGCAACAAAAGCGAGCTGGCCACCGGCTACTGCACCATTTACGGCGACATGTGCGGCGGTTATTCGCCACTGAAGGATGTCAGCAAAACGCTGGTTTACCAACTGAGCCACTGGCGCAATCAGCAGGGTCATAGCATCCCGCAAGGCGTGATCGAGCGACCACCCTCGGCAGAACTGGCCCCGGATCAACGCGATGATGATTCGCTGCCGCCATACGATCGCCTGGATCAGATCATGCAGTATTACGTGGAACAGGACTGGTCGATTGCCGATATCGTCGCGGCCGGATTCGACGAATCCGAAGTGCGCCAGATCGCCGGACTGGTGCTGCAAAATGAATACAAGCGCCGCCAGGGCGCACCCGGAATCCGCATCACCAATCGTGCCTTTGGCCGTGACCGGCGCTATCCGATCACCTCGGGTTGGAAGGATTCAGGGGAGCAAAGCTAGCCCGCATAGTGCACGAGGACGGACGTTCAGGTAAGAAAAGC
>JAJFKZ010000003.1 GCA_021772955.1 Gammaproteobacteria bacterium
ACCAACCCACGAATATCAGAGTGATCCACCGTCGCGAATCGCCGTCCTGGCCCTGACCTCAGGCCACTGTTGGAGAATAGATGCAATAAAGATAATCGACAAATACTTGACAGGTCAATCCATATCAGGCCGGATAAGCAGAGCGCATCCGGCATAAAGCCTGGATAGCCGCGTTGGCGTTGCCATAGCGTAGCTATAGGATTATCGGGCTGACCGACGGGGTTGTCATCTCGACCGGAGCAGCACAGCGTGCTGCGAAGTGGAGAGATCTCGTTCTAACTATGCACATGGCAGGCTGCTTGCTTGAGATCCCTCGACTCGCTACGCTCGCTCGGGATGACAAAGCCGGAGGGTGCAGTCTCGGGATGACAAAGACAGAGGGTGCTGTCACAAGATGACAAAAACGGAGAGTGCAGTCTCGGAATGACAAAGCCGGAGAGTGCAAGCTCGGATGACAAAGACGGAGGGTGCAGACTCGGGATGACTATAGACGGTGGCTGACTGCTGTGGTTGATCGCCAGCAGGGCTGGCTGCTAAAAAATCGAAAGGCTACCAGCGCAGATCGTCGGGTACTTCAAAGCCCTGGTACTGCTCATCCCAATCCGCAGAGGAAGGCTCGTCACCGCCCAGATCCGGGACCAGATCCGGGGCAATGGCACGAAACGCGGCCAGGTTCGTCTGGTCCAGTAACACCGGGCGACTGCGTAACACCGCGATACCCAGCTCACCACTGTTCACCGCAGTCAGCTGCTCGGGGGTCAGCAGGATGCGGCGAATCTTGTTCATGTAATTGAAATAACGTGGAATTTCTGCCTGCTCGTCGTTCAGCACTCGGCCCTCGACCAGTTCTGTCAGCTGCACGTTACGCTGTCGGCGCTGCTCTTGCTCGGCGACCAGTTTGGCTTTGTGCTGTTCCTGTTCGCGCTTTTCCGCCCTGGCGCGGGCGCGATAGGCTGCTTCCAGATCACTTTGCGGTCGCGAACTTGGCTTTTGTGCGGATTTATCATCCGACCTGGCCCCAGTCCTGGCAGTTGCGCCATTGTTGCGGGCTTTGTTGTGACCGGCTTTAGACTGGCCTGCTTTACCGCGGCCGGTCTTGGCGTGATTTGCCTTTTGGCCAGATCGGCTGGCGGAATGGCCAGCTGCAGCGCCAGATTTGTGCGCAGCGGCTTTTTTTCGGCTTTCCTCGAGTCGTTGCTCATCCACCAAACCGGCTTTAAGCAATTGTTCCTGCAGTGAACCCATCGTTAATCCCTTCCTGACAGACGGTCGGCTGACAGACGGTCGGCTGACGGACAGTCTACAGACAGCCGGAGCAGTGCGCCGGTATCGTCAGTTTGTTGCATAGCTGGTACTAGTGGTCAGTGTGCTGTTGCAGCAATCACTCAGTTGCTGATTGGTCAGCGATTTCCAGTAATTCAACATCAAAGATCAGTGTCGAATTGGGGCCGATCATCTGCCCGGCACCGCGCTCGCCGTAGGCCAATTCGGCGGGAATAAAGAACTTGTAGGTTGCCCCTGGGCTCATCAGCTGCACACCTTCAGTCCAACCGGGAATGACCCCGCTCAGCGGAAACTTGGCTGGCTCACCACGGCTGTAAGAGCTGTCAAATTCGCGACCATCCAGCAGCTTGCCACGATAGTGCACGGTAACCGTATCGGTGACGGCAGGTTTTGCACCGTCGCCGGCTTCGATGACTTCATACTGCAAGCCACTGTCGGTAACGAAAACGCCATCGCGCTTGGCGTTTTCGGCCAGAAACGCTTCGCCTTCGGCTTTGTTTTCAGCCAGTTCTGCGGCGCGCTCAGCGGCGGCATTTTCGCTCTGTTGTTGTATGAAGGATTCGCGAATCGAGGCGGCTTCTTCAACCGTCAACTCGGTTTCATTGCCTTCGTACACAGCACGAATAGCTGCAATCATGGCATCCAGATCCAGATCGGCAGACTGCTGCTTGAGCGAGTTACCAATGTCCATGCCGATGGTATAACCGAGCTTTTCGGCATCGGTTTCCAGTTGTGCGGTGGCGGTCAGGCTGACTGCCAGCAGTGCTGCGCAGCCGACGACCAGGCTGGTAGCACGAACTGCATTGAATGATTGTGGAAATGACATTGATAGCTCCGATTGATATTTGGCTGACAGATTTGTCTGGAAGTTAACAGTGACCATCGGCAGCGCCTGTGGTTCAACCATGTTGGTAATCGGTGATTATAACGCAAGCTGGTCATCGTTCACCAGCACCAAATACGCAATTGCTACTGAAACTGATTACTCAATAATTTATAATGGTGGGCTGCATCGCGCAGAGACTGCCCACGTCGCATGCGACCATGACCATCACCACTATTCAAACGGAACCCCGGATGACCAATTCTACCAACTCGCTGCCTGCTGCTCACGGCGGTCGACTGATCAATCTGCTGGCCAGTGGCGCCAAACTGGAGCAACTACAGCAACTGGCCACAACCTTGCCTGCCATCACGCTCAATGAGCGCCAGCTCTGCGATCTGGAATTGTTGCTTAATGGCGGCTTTTCCCCGCTCACCGGCTTCTTGAACCAGGCCGATTACGACAGCGTCTGCAAAAACATGCGGCTCGCCGATGGCACCTTGTGGCCCATGCCGATCACACTGGACGTCAGCGCCGAGCAAGCGGCCAAACTGAGCATCGGTGATCAAATCACCTTGCGCGAAAGCGAAGGCATGGCACTGGCCGTGCTGACCATCGAATCGCTCTGGGAACCGGACCTGATGGCCGAAGCCAAACACGTTTTCGGTACCGACGACAGCAAGCATCCGGCTGTGGCCTGGTTGCAGCAGCACACCGGGCCGGTTTATCTGGGCGGCAGCCTGCAAGGCATTCAGTTACCGCATCACTATGATTGTCGGCATCTGCGCCACACACCCGCTGACCTGCGCAACCACTTCGAGAAAATGGGCTGGCGGCGTGTGGTCGCCTTCCAGACCCGCAACCCGATGCACCGCGCCCATCAGGAACTGACTTTTGCCGCCGCCCGTCAGGTCGAAGCCAATCTGTTGATCCAGCCCGTGGTGGGCATGACCAAACCCGGTGATGTCGATTACCTGACCCGCGTGCGCTGTTACGAAGAACTGCTCAAGCGCTACCCCGAAGACACCACCATGCTCAGTCTGCTGCCATTGGCCATGCGCATGGGCGGTCCACGCGAAGCACTGTGGCATGCACTGATCCGCAAAAATTTTGGCTGCACGCATTTTATCGTCGGTCGCGATCACGCTGGCCCCGGCAACGACAGCAACGATCAGCCGTTCTACGACCCGTTTGAAGCACAGCGCCTGATGCACGAATATGCCGACGAACTGGGCATCGAAATGGTGCCGTTCAAAATGATGGTGTACGTGCAGGAACGCGCCGAGTATGTGCCCACGGACGAGATTCGTGCGGGTGAGACGGTGCTCAATATTTCCGGCACCGAGCTGCGGCGACGCCTTAGCAAGGGTCTGGAAATTCCCGAATGGTTCACCTTCCCGGAAGTGGTCGAGGAACTGCAGCGCCGTTATCCGCCGCGTGCCAAACAGGGCTTTACCATCTTCTTCACTGGACTATCCGGTGCTGGCAAATCCACCATCGCCAACGCGCTGCAGATCAAGCTCAACGAAATCGGCACGCGGCCAGTAACCCTGCTGGATGGCGACATCGTGCGTACCCACCTGTCCAGCGAACTGGGCTTCTCACGTGAACACCGTGACATCAATGTTTGCCGCATTGGCTACGTGGCCTCGGAAATCACCAAGAACGGTGGCGTCGCCATCTGTGCCCCGATTGCACCTTATGCCGCCACGCGCCAGCAGGTACGTGACATGATCGAACCGCTGGGCGGGTTTATGGAAGTGTTTGTTTCCACCACGCTGGAAGTGTGCGAACAGCGCGACCGCAAGGGTCTGTACGCCAAGGCCCGACGTGGCGAAATCAAGGAATTCACCGGCATCTCCGACCCCTATGAGCAACCGCAGAATCCGGAACTGGAACTGGACACTGCACTGCTCAGCCCGGAACAGTCGGTACAGAAAATCCTCATCGAACTGGAGCGCGCGGGCCTGTTATCGATCCGGCGCTAAGGATCAGCCCTGCTGGCGATGGCGCTTTTTATAGCAGCCAACCCAGTTGGCCAACCCAATAGATGTTGGTTCTCGTTGTAGAAGCCAGCCCTGCTGGCGATGGCCCTGTCATTGCGAGGAGGCAACGCCGACGCGGCAATCCAGTATTCGCCGATGCTGGTTAGCTGCTTGCTTCGGCCACGGTGTAAACATCGCCTGTCGGTGGCCAGCTTTAATGGGTAGGAGCGTGCTCGCACGCGAACGAAATCGTTACCTGGGTCTTGCTCATTTTCGCCTGCAGGCAGGCTCCGACAACGCCATCGACATCCCGGACAGGCATTATGCCGGATGCGCTTTGCGATTATTAGGGAGTCACTACGCGATAGTGCTATTGACTGTATCTATTGGTGGGGTCGCTACGCGACGCTTCATGGTGTGTATAGCGACACGCAACGCGGCCTACACGCTGCTGTCCTTTGGGTATTGTCATAACCGAAGCAGCCATCCGGCGTTTGTAGGTGATACTTACAATCAAAAACGGTATGACTACCGTGCTTGGAATCCCGCATCCCCGTAGCATAACCTAACCGAGCTATCCGTCGCCTAAAGGCGAGGGGTTTACGGATCCCCTATCGGGGACTCTAAACATTGTTTTTGTCTACACAAACGTGTAGGCTATTCGCATGAAGATTGCGGGGTTCGACTGGGACGAAGACAATTGGCCGAAGTGTGGCAAGCACGGCGTGTCCCGCGAGGAAATCGAGCAGGTTCTAGCCGGCACGCCTGCTGTGATGCCCGACCCATACCCCGACGAGCCGCGCATGAGGGCCATCGGTAAAACAGCGGCAGGCCGCTATGTTTTCTTGGTGTTCTTACCCCGTCAGATCGACGGCAAGACCAAGCTCCGTCCCATCAGCGCCCGTTACATGCACCAGAAGGAGATCGACCGTTATGAAAGCCAAAGCCAAAACTAAATCCATGCCCTCACTCCGCAGCGATGCTGCCGCCGAGAAGTTTGTCGCCACGACTGACCTGTCGCAGTACGACCTGTCCGGCTTCAAGCCCATGCATTTCGAGGTTGAACCAAAAGCGGCGGCACTGAACATGCGTTTGCCTGCGTCGTTGCTGGAAGCCTTGAAGCTCAAGGCCAAAGCCAAGGGGATTCCGTACACGCGCTACGTCCGCCTTCTACTTGAGGAAGAC
>JAJFKZ010000021.1 GCA_021772955.1 Gammaproteobacteria bacterium
CTGCGGTAGTAGGCTTCGCTCAGGGGCAAGCCCTGCTGCAGCAGACCCTGCAGGCGTGAGTAGAGGTAGATGCCGTAATCCACACCAATACCAACACCCAGCGCGACCACCGGCAGCGTGTTCACTTTCAGTCCAATACCCTGCCAGGCCATAAAGGCATAGGCAAGGTAGGAGACCAGTGCCAAGGGCAGCACAATTGCCAGCGTCGCCACAAGCGACCTGAAGGTCAGTAAACACAAGACGATGATGGCGGCATAAACCCACAGTAGCATGGGTGTTTGTGCCGCCGAAACCACTTCGTTGACTGCCGCCATCACGCCGACATTGCCGGTGGCCAACCGCAGGCGCAGACAGTCTTCACCAGCGGCCTGCTCGCAGATATTGTCAGTGATCATGTGCAGTCGCGCGACCGAGTCAGGCGGCAAGGCATCATCATGCAGCAACTGTTCGGATAACTCTGCTGGAGTCAGATTGTATTGCAGCCTTAGTTCCTTGACGCGTTTAACCACGCGCTCAATGGTCTCGGCGCGATGATCCTCGGTGAAAATCAGCACCGGCATGGCGCTGCAATCAGAGTTCAACAATCCGGTACTGGTCTCGATACCGGAAATTGCCTGGCGCATGATGTAAGGATCCCTGGAAATGATACGCCATTCCGGATTACCTTCGTTCCATCCTGCATTGACAATTTTAGCCACCATGGGCAAGGTCAGAACTTTCTGCACACCTTCGACATTGGTCATCATCCAGGCGAACTCATCTATCCTGCGCATGACCTCATAACTCTCGGTGCACGACTGGGGTGCCGTTTCTGCAATCACCCCGATCTGATCCACGCCCAGCGCGAAGCTTTCGGTGATGTAGCGGGCATCCTGATTGTAGCGGGAATCTTCGCGCAACTCTGGCACCCCGGATTCGGAGTCACCGATCTGGACTTCCTGGCTTTTCCAGTAGCCAAAAGCAAACAACAGCACCGCAATCACGATGCCGACGCGGGCCGGACCGGGCTTGGCCATTTGTGCTGTCCAACGCCACAGCGGGCTGATTTTGCCGGCTTTCTGATAGGCTTTACGCTGGTATTGCTGGCCATTTTTCATCGGCAGGTAAGACAAGATAATCGGCAACAGCACCAGATTGGTGAATATGATGATGGCCACGCCAACACTGGCGGTAATTGCCAATTCCTGAATGATGCGGATATCAATCAGCAATACCGTCAAAAAGCCAATGGTATCGCTGAGCAAAGCGATGCTGCCCGGTGCCAGCAATCTGCTGAAAGCATTGCCGGCAGCGTTCAGGCTGTTATCAATGGGAAGTTGCTCCAGCGCAATACCATCATCCAGGCACTGGTTGGGTGATATGCCATTGAAGAATTTTTCCACGATGAACGCGCTGATCATCTGCACGCCATGACTGACGCCGATGGCAAAAATCAGAAACGGCGTCAGGATATTCATCGGGTCTATGCCAAAGCCCAGCAGTCGCAAGCTGCCCAAAGACCAGATCACCGCCACCAGGGCGCACAACATCGGCGCGATTGCCAGAACCAACGAGCGAGCGTAGTACCACAACAGCAGCAAAGTGATGATGATCGCCACCGCAAAAAACAGAATCACCGATTTGGCGCCTTCGGCGATATCACCGACAATCTTGGCAAAGCCGATAATGTGCACCTGATGCTGCGCATTTTCATAATCCGTGCGCAGTTGCTCCAGATCGGCAGCCACGCGCTGATAGTCAATCTTCTCGCCGGTCAATGGATCTTCTTCGACCAGGTTGGCCCAGATCATCGCGCCACTGAAATCGTTGGTGACCAGACGTCCTATTTCACCGGATTTGACGATATTGGCCCTGACTTTGCGAAAGTCATCAAGCGTCGGTTGAAAGTCGGATGGAATGACATTGCCACCGGAAAAGCCACCCTCAACCACTTCAATAAATCGCACATTGGGAGTAAAGATTGATCGGACCGTGGCACGATCCACACCATCTATAAACGTTACCCGTTCGGTGAGTTCTTCCAGCGCACGAAAATATTCGGCATCAAAAATATCGCCGTCTTTGGCTTCCAGCGCCACCAGCAAGCGATTCGCGCCGCCAAACTGTTCGTAGAATTCGAACGTCTGCATGTATTCATGATCTAGCGGAATCTGCTTCTTGAAACCTGCATCCACGCGCAGTTGGCTGGCAAAAAACAGCATCACTACTGTACCCACTGCAAACAGGACCAACAGCAGTGGCCTGGCAGCGAAAATCAGTTTGCGGATGCTATTGGCAAAACCCGATGAGTTGTCGTTGGCGTTATTCACATTAAGCTCGTCCATTTAGACACTTCAGTCATTGGTCAATGCAGAAAATGCCTTGAATTGTGATCCTGACTCGCCCAGCAGCAGCAAGCCGTCAGCAAGTGGCATGACTTCGGTAAAATCGTCGCCCTGGTCGACACTGTGATCGCTGACTGTGCCAGCTTCATCAAGACTGAAAATTGCACCGTTGGCACCGACGAGCCAGAGTTTACCCTGGTCGTCTTCTGCAGCCGCGAACAGGCCCGAGTTCGTGCCAATATTGATCTGCTGCCAGTCATCGGCCGCTGGTGATCCGGGGCCGAGCTGGCAAGTTTTAAACACATGGCCGCGCAAGCCAAACATGACTGCGCAGTCGCCATGACTGACGCTGATAACGCCGAACATTGAGCCTTCATAGCCCAGGCGCCGCTGCTGCCACGACTGGCCATCATCATCGCTGATGTAGTAACGACCGGCCTCAGCCGCCACCAGCAGTGTTTGCGGATCGATTCGAATCAGACCATTGAGATGGTACTGGATGCTGGTATCTTCATAATCAGCCATGGCCGCCTGATCAATCAGGCCAAGCTCGTTGAGACTGTCCTCGGGCGTCTCATCTTGAGCTTGTAGATCATCTGCGATGACCAGATCTGACATGATTTCGGTGTCCCAGCTTTGCCCCCAGTCAGCTGAGCGCATGATCAGACCATAGGCGCCCACGGCCAGACCTTCACCTTCGGCACTGAAAATGACGTCCAGCAACGGATCACCACCCGGATCCTCATGCAGCAACTGCCAGGTCTGACCGTCATCGTCACTGCTCAATATCACCGTATCATGGCCCACGGCCCACAAGTGATTACCAACTGCGGTGACTGCAACCAGCATGCTGCGTGTGGGAACATCGGCAACTTGCTGCCAGCTGTTACCGGCATCAGCGCTGATCAGAATATGCCCGCGATCACCCACTGCCACCAGCTGGTCCTGCACGGCGATCACATCCTGTAGCAATGATTGCGCAGCCAATGGTGCAACGATGGCGTCGTTACCGGTGGCAATGCCGTCAATATCGGTATGCTTTTCTGCAGGTTGCGAGTGGCCAGCATAGCCCCAAATCAGCGCCAGCAACATAACAACAGGCCGCCCGCAGGCGGCCAATTGATTAACCATTCTGACCACCTTTTTGATCATAGTTGTCAGTCCCGCACCAAGTATCAGCGCCGTCCACGTTTGCGCAGTGCCTGCGGCGTGTAGCTGACTGGATCCAAAGCTTCATCAAATGTGTTCACCCTGGTGTCGTTGTCAAGCCCGATGGTCAGATAACGGCCTGATTGCAGGTCATAGTGCACCTCAATGGTGGACCAGAACATCGGCACTTCGTAATAATTGATGCAATGCGCTTCGGACAGTCGCCAGATTTCACCACGACCATCGTAATGATCAATGATCAATGGCTGATAACTGTCTTCATCCAGATAGAACGTGCGCTTGGCGTTGATGTGGCGCTGGCCTTGCTTCAGATTGGCGTCAAAGGTCCAGACCCGATGCACTTCATAGCGCAGCAGCGCAGGATCAATGTGCTTGCTTTTGACAATATCTGATGGTTTCAAGTCGCCACTGTGCACAGCATAGGAATTGTACGGTACGTACATTTCCTTCTTCACCGGCGTGGTCCAGTCGAAACGGTCGCTGGCGCCATTGAACATATCGGTCATGTCGGTGGTGCGCAGATTGTCAGATGCAGTGCCGGGATTATCATAGGCAATATTCGGTGCCCGACGTACCCGTCGTTGGCCGGGGTTATACACCCATGCCTGGCGCGGTTGCTCAACCTGATTCAGGGTTTCGTGTACTAGCAGAATGCTGCCAGCCAACCTTGCCGGTGCCTCAACTTCCTGGAAAAAATACAGCAGTATGTTGTTGATGCTGTCGATGGTCGCGCCTTCTCGATAATACGACCCCAGAAACTCTTCCCGCAGCACCACCAGATTGTAGTCACCACCAGCAGTTGCTGCGGCCTGATTGTTGTAGCGAACGCCACCCGTGCTCTTGTACTTGAGTTTATGATTCCAGATCATTTCCTTGGCTGTTTCCGGGAACGGAAACGGGAAGCCGACCGAGGCATTGATCACGCCTTCACCATCGTTAACCGCAGACGCTGTGGCGCCATTGCGTTTGGTGGCCGCGTAAACCCGCTCCGGAAACGACACGCTGCGGCGAGTCGGATACACGTTCATGTAAAACGTATCTGGGTAGCGCTCAAACATACGCTTCTGGCCCGCTGACAGCTTGTCGGCGTACTGCTGATAGTTGCTGCCGTTGATGACAAACACTATTTTGTCTTCAGGGAAAGGATCAGGATGGTGATCGCCCTTGTTGTAACCCGCCGGTGGCTGGGTTATGCCTCCGGTCCAGGCCGGGATGCTGCCATCGGCATTGCCCGCCTTGGGTGACCCCATCGGGGTCAGATCACCACTGCCACCCAGGCGCTCTATTTCGCCGGGTTTGGGACCAGCAATGGCCACCAGCATGGGGGTGATCAAAACGATCACAAAAGTCATAAACTTAGCCATATTGAATCTCCTCGAAGGCATCACTGTACTCTTAAAATGCATAGCTGACTGACGCTGATACAAAATCTCGATCGTGTATCAGATTGAAATCCTTGGCACCAAAGAAGTTGGTGTAGGACAAGGTGCCAGAAAATCGTGACAGGTAATCGGCTGTAATAGCTACAGTTATGGCCTTGCGGTCTTCAATAAAGTTCCCGCCAGGCCCAGGCGTGGTGCCGTTGACATCATGATTGAAGGCAATTCTGGGCGACAAGGTGACCGCACCAATGGCATTGTTATAGGTTGCCGCGAAGACGGCCCGGTAACCCCAACTGAACGAGTCCGGGAAGCCATCAACCTGGGTGATTGGGTTACGCAGGTTGCCAGTAAACTGATCTGGACCGCCACCGGTGTCGGTACCAGGTCCGTTCAGACGCAGCACATTTTGTGATGGCATGTCCCAGACCTTGGTGCCGCCAGCTTCCAGCACAAACGCAAGCTGGTCATAACCAAAAAACTGGTTCGGCTCAAAAAGATTGGTCAACGTGAATTGCAGCTGCGAAACTTCGGTGCGGAACACGCCACTGATGTCCTGTCCGAAGCCAAATTGACCGAGCTGGCTCTCAAAGCGATTGACCGGCTCAGGTATGCCGGCATTCAATGGCGTCAAGCCGGCAAACAGCACTTCCACGTCATCGATCTGATAGGGCTGATTGGAACGATAGGTCATTTCTCCAGCCAGCGATATGGTGCCGCCCAGCGTGGTATTGAAGCTCAGTCCGTACAGATCAATGCCTTTGGGATATTCGACGAAAAAGCGTCCGCTGGAAAGGTCACCGCTGGTGACCGTAGTGCCGCTGATCAGCGGCAGACGCGAATCATAGTGCAGGTAGAAAAGTCCAAATTCGGTCATATTGAGCTCTTCGGCAAGATAGCGCAGCGCAAAACCAAACTGCCCGGTACTGTCACCGGGTTTGCGATCTGCGGACCTGGGCAGCGCTCCGAATGGCAGGCTGCCATCAGGCAGGATGTCATCTGACAGCAGGCCAAAACCCAGCATGGCAAACTCACCACCTGGCGTGGCGAAATCATTGTCACTGAAGAAGGTACCGGCAGGATCCGGGTTGATTTCTTCAAACTCAAACATGTACACCGCTTCCATGGATAAATTCTGGGTTATCGGCAAGGACAACCAGGCCATGGAAATCGGTAAAAAAGCATTGCGCAGTTCAGAACCTGCTTCACGCAAGGCCGCCACATCCACCGGATTGATGACGTTGATACCGTTTTGTATGAAAGTGCTCTCGCCCCAACTCACTACCTGTCGGCCCAGGCGCAGTGACCCGATGCCCTCGCCAACGTTGAAATCACCATACAGATACGCATCCAGCATGCGCACATCACTGCCCACGAAGTGTTTGGCGCGCTTGGAGATATCGTCGCGATCATCCAGCTCAAAATCGTAGAAACCGGTAACACGGGCAAAAGCACCGAATTGACCGTTGGAAACGTCCAACTCGGTGGTAACACGTGCGCGATTGCTGATGATGTCACCTTGGTCAAATTTCAGATTACCGTCGTCGCCGTTGACAGAAAACCGCCCCGGCATATCGATCAGGTCCAGCGTCGGAATGGCGCCCGGATTGTCGATCAGATTGGCAAAGCCAACCAGATCATCATCGCGCCCTTGCGTGCGCAAGCTGATGCCATAGGTGACAGTGGTATCGAGGCGCGCACTCCAGTCACCAAACTCGTAGCCCAGCGCTTGTGCCGGCTCACTGTTGACCAGGCCAAAACCCAAAGCCAAGGCCATGGCCGAGGTCAACAGGGATTTGCGCAGCATGATAGTTTTGTGTTGTTTCATTGCATTGTCCTTCATCATCATGTCCTCCCTACTGAATAACATTGGGGTTGGATATAACCACCGTGGTACCACCAGTGGCAACCAGGCTGGCCATCTCACCCTGCATTTCAGCTGTCGCAGCCGGTGCAGCGCTCGGATCAAGCAGCGAACCATGCGCTGCCGGCGGCAGGAACGTCACGTTGGCTCGGACGCCCATGGCATCGCTGGTGGTACTGTTGATGCTCGCCAGCTGCATTGCCGCGATTAGCGGAAACCCACCTGACAATGGCGCACCCGGCACCGTATTCGGAATGACCTGATCGTTGATCACCGTCTGCAGCACGACCGCATTGCCGGCCGCAGTCAACGCGGCCCAGTTGATCGGGTCGCTGCTGTCCACCACCTGTTGTGCCGCACCCAGGAACTGGAAGAACTGTGGCGATCCGGGTGCAATGCCTGCTGCAGCCTGCAGACCAGCGGCGATGGCCGGACCAAAACTGGCTGAACCAGCCAGCAGGTTGGCGATACCACCGCCGGGAACCGACAACAGCCCGGTATTCACGGTTGGCTCAACCGCCAGAAACGGGATACCGGCCATGGAGCCCAGCGATTGACCGACAAAGCGGATGGCACCAGCGTCCAGATCCGGCAAGGTGTCGCCGTCAAGATCAATGCCGGGAATGCTCACCGCCAGCACCGACAAATCGGCACTGGACTGGCGCAGGTTGTCACGCGAAACCAGCAGGTTGGCCAGATTCACAAACTGGCTGCCAGAGCCATCTATGATGCCATCGGGCCCTGGTGCACCGGTGGCATTGCTGATGATATCCAGATCGAAGGTGCGCTCGTTGGCGATCGGTGCAAAGGGTGTGTTCTCGATATACAGCGGCGAGGTCACATCGGTAATGCCATGCAAAGCCTGATCAATCGAGATTACTGCAAACCCGACCGAAGCCAGGGTGTCAGCAACTGCCAGCATGTCCGAGCGGTTGCGCGTGATGCCGTGCATGAAAATGACGGTCGGCCAGCCTGAGCTTGGCTTGCTCATGCCGCTGCCGGCATTCGGCACGGTCATCAGCACCGGCACGGTCTGCACGCCGGTTTGCACTGGAATTGGATTGGCAACAGTGAGATTGGTGGAGGTCGGATCCAGACCAAGCTGATCAAACGGCGGTAAATAAGCACCCGGTGCTGCACGCCAGAATCCGTTCAGTGGTGCCAGCGGGTCACTGGCGCTGGGTATACCCAGATAATAGGGCAGCGAAATTGTGCCAACGAAGATATTGGCGATCCCCGGCGAAGCACCCGGCGGCAATACATTGGCGGTGGTCAGCCCGGTCGGCACCACCGTCACCGGCGCTGGCTGTGTCTGGCTGCGCAGGATCTGCAATGTCGGTGTAATCGACTGGGTGGACATGGTCCAGCTGAGCACGACCTCGCTCGTGGGCACACCGGTAAAGGCTGCAAATGCCGCTTCCTGGGCATTGGTCAACTGTCGCACCGGCTCCAGTCTCTGGGCCGTGGCGCTGTCCAGTAATGGCAGTGTGCTGTTGCCACTGGCATCCACCAGCGATGTGGTGCGCTTGGCTATGAAGTAGGTTTGTGACGGTGTGGCGTCATTGCCTCTGGTATCCTGAATGTCATCAGTGATCACTGCCATGTAGGTGGTCAGTTGCGCCAACGGTTTCAGCGGCACGATCGCCAACGAGCGATTGCCCGGATCCAGCGACGACAAGGTGGCGACATAGTCAACACCGGGGGTCAGTTCACGAACCACGCCACTCACCGCGATGGTGCCCGGGAAGGTGTTCACTTCGAATACCCGCACGCTGCTGCCTGGCACCACGGTGGACGGGTTGACCGAAGCAGTGAAGCTGCTGCTCCAGGGTGCCACGGTACTGAAGCCATCCAGCGCATTCAATGCGACCTGCGGATCGGAAAAATCAGTCGGATCCGCGACTGGAATGTTCAACGTCAGATCACCGCTGCCACTGAGCAGAAGGTTGTTGGGAAACGGAATGTTACCGCCAGCAGGATCGAATACTGCGGTGATAATCCCAGTAACTACACTTCCACCATCGTTGGTGGCAGGCGGCGTTGGCACGGCGAAATCCACACTGCCACTGTCGGAGCAGGCCGCAACAAGCATCGCCAACGTTGATAACAGTACTAACTTGACTCTAGACATCATTATGTCCCCACACGGCTGATTTAACAAAACAGTTACATATTAGTGACGCTGGTGCTTGATTTGCAAGCACTATTATTTAGGGATTGCACCCTAAAACAGTCTAGCACATCACCAGAATACGCAAGCGTATGGTTTACTTGGTAAATTCAGCCATCACCACAAACTTTCCTGGCCTGCCGCCGGAGCGCGGCGAGCAAGCACTACTCCTGTCGGGACGCGCGTTTACGCTCGTGCTCCAGCAGCAGTTTTTTGCGCACCCGGATCTCCTTGGGAGTGATTTCCACCAGTTCGTCGTCGTCGATGAACTCCAGTGCCTGCTCCAGGGTGTAACGCAATTCCGGGGTCAGAATCAGGCTTTCATCCTTGCCTGCAGCACGTATGTTGTTCAACTGTTTGGCTTTTAATGGATTGACCGTCAGGTCATTACCACGACTATGAATGCCCACCACCTGACCTTCATAGATATCCATACCATGCCCCACCATCAGCCGACCTCGCTCCTGCAGGTTGAACAGCGCATAGGCCAGGGCCTTGCCGGTGCCGTTGGCGATCAGTACGCCGTTCTTGCGCTGGGCAATGGTGCCGCTCTGATGCGGTCCCCAGTGATCAAACACGTGATGCAGGATGCCGGTACCGGCACTCAGGGTGCGGAACTCGTTCTGAAACCCGATCAGTCCGCGCGCCGGAATAACGTAATCCAGCCGCACCCGGCCCTTGCCATCCGGGCGCAAATCACGCAGCTCGCCCTTGCGCTCGCCGAGCTTTTCCATGACCGCACCCTGGTAGTTTTCCTCCAGATCCACCACCAGGCTTTCATAAGGTTCCTGCCTGCCAGCATCGGTCTCGCGCACCACCACTTCTGGTCGCGACACGGCTATCTCGAAGCCCTCGCGGCGCATCGTTTCCAGCAGAATGGACAAATGCAGCTCACCTCGCCCGGACACACGAAACTTTTCCGGGTCGTCCAGCTGTTCCACGCGCAGCGCCACGTTATGGCTGGCCTCGCGCAGCAGACGTTCCTGGATCTGGCGACTGGTCATGTACTTGCCATCCCGGCCTGCAAACGGCGAGTCGTTGACGCGAAAGATCATGCTGATGGTCGGCTCATCGACGGTCAGCACCGGCAATTGCTCTACCGCATCGCGCGCGCACAGCGTATCGGAAATGCGCAAGTTCTCGACCCCGGTGACAGCGATGATGTTGCCGGCACTGGCCTGCTCCACCTCGGCCCGTTCCAGGCCGTGAAAACCCAGCACCTGCAATACCCGACCATTGCGCGACTTGCCATAACGATCCACCACGGTAATCGGCATATTCGATTTGACCGTGCCGCGCTCTATGCGGCCAATACCGATCACACCCACGTAGCTGGAATAATCCAGCGTGGTGATGCGCATCTGGAATGGCCCGTCCGCATCCACCTTGGGCGGCGCCACCTGGCTGGTGATGATCTCAAACAAGGGTTGCATGTCACCCTCGGTGACCGATGCTTCCATACCCGCATAACCTTTCAGCGCCGAACAGTAGATGATGGGAAAATCCAGTTGCTCATCGCTGGCGCCCAGATTGTCAAATAAATCAAAGGTTTGTTCCACGACCCAGTCCGGACGCGCGCCGTCGCGATCGATCTTGTTGATCACCACAATCGGCTTGAAGCCCATAGCAAAGGCTTTTTGCGTGACAAAGCGGGTCTGCGGCATAGGGCCATCAACGGCATCAACCAGCAACAGTACCGAGTCCACCATCGACAACACCCGCTCCACCTCACCGCCAAAATCGGCATGGCCCGGTGTGTCGACGATGTTGATACGGTAGTCGTTCCAGGTGATTGCGGTATTCTTGGACAGAATAGTGATGCCGCGTTCACGCTCCAGATCATTGGAGTCCATGACCCGGTCGGTCTGATCGACACGCATGTCCAGCGTGCCGGATTGGCGCAACAGTTGATCGACCAGTGTGGTTTTGCCATGATCAACGTGCGCAATAATGGCGATATTGCGAAGCTTGGTAGTCATTGGATGGGGTGCCGGAGAGGATTAAGTAAACAGGCACTATTTTACCTGAAAAGCCGATGCACAATGACATAATATGCAGACAGGCCAATAACTTGATAACCCACAGAGGTATTCATCATGGACCGATTGACCAATCTGCTGACCGCACTTGCTACGCTGATCGCCATCTCCACAATCTTGCTGATCGGCGCCCCCGGCGACTTGAACTGGTGGCGCAACGCCATTGGCCCGATGGCCTGGGCCTTGTCCCCTTATGCCGCTATGTGGCTGCTCAACAATGTAATTGTGCGAGAGCAACGCCAGCGCGATCTGGTGCTGCTGGTGACCATAGGCAGCATGCTGCTGCTGGAATGCCTGCAAATCGGCACCGTTCTGTTCAGTGACGCCGCCGGCATGATTACCGTCACCATGCACAAGCTGCCGTTGATCCAATTGCTGATAGCTGCAGCAGGTGGGGCTATCGCGTTTTTGCTGCCGGTGATCACCAAAGGCGCCAGGAAGTAAGCCAGACCACGGCAACCAGGCGTGGCACGACCTGGCCCGGTCACACGATCAAATCATGACCCCAGTAAGTCGGCCTGCTCCGATTGCAGTTCATCATCTGCTAGCTTGCGCTCAATGACCTTGACCTGCTTGCCACCGTACAAAATCGCCTTGAACTCGCGTCGGCTGACCGAGACATAGCGTTCATCGCCACCGATTTCCACCTGATCGCCTTCGGCAATGGCGTAGCCGTGTTCGTCCACGCGCACCACCATGGTCGCCTTGCGGCCGGTGTGACAGATGGTTTTCAGCTCCACCAGCTCATCCGCCCAGGCCAGTAGTTCGCTACTGCCGGGAAACAGCTGGCCACGAAAATCGGTGCGTAAACCGTACGTGAGCACAGGAATATTCAGGTCATCCACCACGTCGGACAATTGATGCACCTGTGCGACGCTGAGAAACTGAGCCTCATCCACCAGCACACAGTGAATGCTCTGCTGCTCCAGCATGCCCGCGATCAGCTCCAGCAGATTCACATCGGCAGCCAACTGATAGGCTGGAGCGCTGATACCGATACGCGAACTCACCCGCGCCTGACCACCGTCGCGATCGGCCACCGGGGTCAGAATCACCGGATTGAGACCGCGTTCGCGGTAATTCCACGCCGATTGCAGCAGCGTGGTCGATTTGCCGGC
>JAJFKZ010000022.1 GCA_021772955.1 Gammaproteobacteria bacterium
GCCAGCTTGTGCAGGTGCCAATCGATCAAGGCCCGACCACCCACCTCGACCAGCGCCTTGGGGCAGTGATCGGTCAGTGGTCGCAGGCGCTCACCACGACCGGCCGCCAGAATCAAAGCCTGCTTGATCATGTGTCGATACGGGGTGGCGGGCGCTTGCCGAGTAACTCCAGCAAGGGTCTGGTCGCAGCGTACAGGGGGGCAGTGTGCAGCACGTGCCGGTAGAAGCCGGGTTGCAGTTGCAGGTAATGCTGTTTGCCGTCGCGCAGTGCCAGGCGCGCGAAGATACCCAGTACTTTCAGTTTGCGCTGCATGCTCATGGCGTCACACCACTGCAGCCATTGTTGCGGGTCAACGTCCAGTTCCAGGCGCTGGCGGTGCTGCTGGTACCAGTTGACCAGGCGCAGGCGTGGCCATTGAATGTAGCGATCTACCAGCCAGGAAATCAGATCGTAGCTGATCGGGCCACGCACGGCGTCCTGATAATCGATGATGCCCGGGTTGTTGAGTTCGACCTGCAACAGGTTGCAGCTGTGCAGATCGCGATGCACGAACACCTGCGGCTGGGCCAATGCCTGTGCACACAGCCACGCGGTGCTGTCACGCCAGTTTTGTTGCTCTGCTGCCGAGAACGGCTGCTGCAGCCAGGCGTCGGCGTACCATTGTGGCAGCAGATCCATCTCTTGCTGCAGCTTGTCACGATCGTAATCGGGCAGGTCGCTGCAGTCGACGTCGAGCGCCAACCGCCGCAGCAGTTCAAAAATGTCGGCATACAGCGACTCGGCATTGTCCTGGTTGACCACATCGCGATACAGACGATCGCCCAGATCTTCCAGCAACATCGCGCCCAAGGCATGCTCGACGGCGTGTATTTTCGGCGCATGCAGGCCGGCCTGGCGCAAGCGCGCGGTGATGTCCACAAAGCGCGACAGCTCATCGCGGGCTGCCGCATCCACCGGTTCGGCATCCATCAGTACCAGCGATTGCTGGCCGCTGTGCACACGATAGTAGCGTCTGGCACTGGCATCACCGGCGATCGGCTGCAGGCTGGTTGTACCACCCTGTGCCGATGTGACCCAGTCGGTCAAGCGTTGCAGGCGGGTCTGATCCACAGTGCTGGTCGAGTGCAAGGAGTGGGTCATCCGCTGCAGCCACTACTTCCGCATATGCGGATAGGACCAGTCGGTCGGTGCGTCGAAGGTTTCCTTGATCGCGCGTGGCGAGACCCAGCGAATCAGGTTCCAGATGCTGCCGGCCTTGTCATTGGTGCCGGAAGCACGCCCACCACCAAACGGTTGTTGGCCAACCACCGCACCGGTGGGCTTGTCGTTGATGTAGAAGTTGCCGGCAGTATGGCGCAGCCGATCGCATAATTCGGCCGCCTGCATGCGATCTTTGGTGATTATGGCACCGGTCAATGCGTACACCGAGGTTTCATCAATGGTGTCAAGCAGCTGCTCCAGCTGCTGATCTGGATAGCGATGAAGCGTCAGTACCGGGCCAAAAATCTCCTCCAGCATCAGCTTGCTGTCAGCTTGATCAGCCTGCACGACGGTTGGTTCGATAAAATAACCGACGCTGTCATCACAACCGCCGCCGGCGAGAATACGATGATCAGAGCTATTGCGCGCGTGCTCGATGTAGCCGGAGATACTGGCAAAGGCCTTGGCGTCGATCACGGCCGCCATGAAGTTGGAAAAATCGGCCGGGTCACCCATGCGAATCTTGCTGATTTCAGCCAGCAGTTTGTCCACGACTTCGTCCCAGCGGCTGGCAGGAATGTAGGCACGACTGGCAGCCGAGCATTTTTGTCCCTGGTATTCGAATGCGCCGCGTAACAAGGCAGTTACAAGCATATCGGTATCGGCATCGGGCAGTGCCAGTATGTAATCTTTGCCGCCGGTCTCGCCGACAATGCGCGGGTAGCTGCGATAGTTGCTGATGTTGTTGCCAATACTGCGCCACAGGTGCTGGAATGTGCCGGTGGAGCCGGTAAAGTGCAGGCCGGCCAGCTGCGGGTTGGCGATGGCCGGATCGCCGACGTCGGCGCCGTGACCGGGCAGCAGATTGATCACCCCCGGTGGCAGCCCGGCTTCCTGCAGAACCTGCATGGTGTACCAGGCGCTGAGCAGTTGCGTAGAGGCTGGCTTCCACAGCGCCACATTGCCCAGCAGCGCCGGTGCCACCGGCAAATTGCCGCCGATGGCGGTAAAGTTGAACGGTGTGACGGCAAGCACAAAACCTTCCAGGGCCCGGTATTCCACCCGGTTGCGAAGGCCAGCAGACGAATGCGGCTGGTCGGCATAAATTTGTGTCATGAAATGACAGTTGAAGCGGAAAAAGTCGATCATCTCGCAGGCGGCATCAATTTCTGCCTGCTGACAGGTTTTGCTCTGACCCAGCATGGTTGCCGCATTGATGCGGTCACGCCAGGGCCCGGCGAGCAGATCAGCGGCACGTAAAAACACCGCCACGCGATCTTCCCAGTGACGATTGTTCCACTGCAGCCAGGCCTCCCGGGCACAGGCTACGGCCTGCTCCACTTGCGGCTTGCCACACATCTGCGCCACTGCCAGACGGTGCTGGTGGCGGTGCGGCATGACCACATCGTGGCTGTTGCCGGTGTGCACCTGCGCACCACCGATCAGCGCCGGAATCTCGATTTCCAGCTGTTGCTGGCGCTGCAACTCTTGCTGCAATGATTGGCGCTCGTTCGAACCTGGGGCATAGTTCCGGACCGGTTCGTTGGCTGGTCGCGGCAGGCTGGTGATGTGGTGTTGCATGCGTACCTCAATGTTGTGGATTTCAAGAGTCAGGACAGGCATTGTAGCTTTGCCATGACACGTTGCCTATGCTTTTTGCGCCGGGTCTATCAGCCGTCGGGCGGACGGTTGAATCAGGCTAGACTGTCTGTCCGGCGCCGTGCAGCGTCGCCACGCTGTGTTCAAGTTGCTGCAGCAATGCATGCAGACGCTGTTCATCAGCAGCACTCAGTGGCGTCAGCAAGCGCTGTTCGAATTCCAGCACTCGGGGGGCGATGGCGGCATGCAACTGCTGGCCGTCGCTGGTCAACTGCAGGTGCTGGCGGCGGCGGTCATGGGCTGGCTTCGCGCTGGTGATCAAATGGCGTTGTTGCAGCGCACGCACCGCGCGGTGCATGGCCACCTTGTCGATCCCGGTATGTTCAGCGAGTTGGCTGGCGCTGCTGTCGGGGAATCTGGCGATCACGGCCAGCACGCGCCACTCGGCGATGCTGATGCCGAATTCCAGCTGATAACCGGCTGCGATCCCGCGACTGATGGCGTGACTGAGACGAATCAACCGATACGGCAAAAAGCTCTCCAGATCGAGTGCCGAGAC
>JAJFKZ010000023.1 GCA_021772955.1 Gammaproteobacteria bacterium
CACGGGCGTGCAAGTGAACCATGGAAGCCCCTGCCTGTGCTGCCTCCACGGCATGTTCAACAATCTGATCAGGATTCACCGGCAGATAAGGTGACATACAGGGCATATGAGCGGCCCCGGTGATAGCACAGGTCAATATTACTTTATCTTGTTTTTTCATGAAACCATCCTAAAGCAACTTTAAAAATATTCATTTCTTATAATGACTAATAGGTCATTTGTCTAGCAATATATCCGGCTAAAAAATACCTCAATATTTATAACAACCCTGTATTATTGACAACAAATAATAATGACGTTATGGTCATTATAAATCCAAAAATATTGTATGAGGGTTTCAATGCAAAAAAATCAAGGGCAAGGCGCAATCGGGGATGGCACCCGCGCGGAAGGCGTTCAAAGCTTTTTTCTGAAAAAAGGCACATTACGGCCACCGTGTATTTGGCGCGCAGAGGGCATTTATATGTGGGATCATCTGGGCAACAAATATATTGATGCATCCTCCGGACCGGTGGCCGTAAATATCGGCCATGGTAACAAGAATGTCATTAAAGCCATGAATGAACAGGCGGAAAAGGTCAGCTTTGCTTTTCCCCTGCTATTTGAAAGCGAAGCAAATATTACCTTTTCCGAACAACTGACCAAACTAACCGGACCTGAATATAACAGGGCCATGATCATGTCCAGCGGCTCAGAAGTCATAGAAACCTGTATGAAATTTGCCCGTATTCATGCCATTAGGTCAGGTGAGAGTGACAGACATATTTTTATCAGCCGCAATCCATCTTTTCATGGCTGTACACTTGGTGCACAGTCTCTGATCGGGGATGTCTTCATGCGTGATCCCTACGCACCGATCATGATGTCTTATCCCCAGATATCGACGCCCATGATGTATAGAGTCCCAGATAATATGACAGCGGAGCAACATTCTGATAACTGCGCACAAGAACTTGAAGATGAGATCATTAAACAAGGCCCGGAAAAAGTTCTTGCCTTCTTTATGGAGCCCATATGTGGTCTTTCCGGCGGGGCGGCCTATGCCCCGGACAGTTATTATAAAAAGATCAGACAAATCTGCACCAAATATGGCATCCTTCTTGTATGTGATGAAGTTCTTACCGGGTCTGGTCGCACTGGAAAATATCTGGCCTCCCAACATTGGCCAGAATTAAATCCTGATATTATCGCTTTATCAAAGGGATTAGGCAGCGGATATTTCCCCATAAGTGCCATGCTTACCTCTCAGGATATGGCTGAAGTAGTTGCCGATACTGGTGGCTTCCCACATGCCCAAACCTTTACCGGGTCGCCACTCGCCTGCGCCACAGGAAATGCCGTTATCAGGGAAATCATCGACAATGACCTTGTGGGCAACTCTGACAGAATGGGGGTGATTCTGCGAAAAGAATTAAGAAAGCTACAGGAGACCTGCCCCATCATAGGTGATGTCAGGGGCAAAGGGCTGCTGATCGGTCTGGAGATCGTTGCCGACCAATCAACAAAGAAAATGCTGCCAAATGAAATTAACAGCCCTACCGCCGTTGCAGAAATCGGAATAAAACACGGACTTATGCTCTATCCGCGCCGGACCGGTGGTGGTAAATATGGTGAATGGTTAATAATAGCCCCGCCGCTGATTATTACCGAAGAAGAGGTTATGGATCTGGTGGATAAAATAGCGGTCACACTGAAGGAATTCACTACAGGCCTTATAGAGCAGAATATAATATAACGGGATTAATATATGTCTGCGCAGCAATAACTATGCCCGCCAGGGTATGAAGGAAAAAGAAATGAATGACAGTGCAGGCTAAATCTACTGAGCCACGCTTCAGGGTGAACAGCCGGAAATAAATTGCAGTGATGATCACAGTCTCCAAATTCACGAAAGCCTTCGCCGGGCCATTGCCAACCACTCGGGCAGTATTACCGATTATGTATTATTGAAGCTACACCCATGCCGACCTCATTCATGCGTTCAATTATGGATACCCCGTTTCTGGTGAGATAGAAGTTGATGAAAGTTATTTTGGTGGCACGCGGAAGGGCCCGCGCGGGCTTGGTGCTGCTGGCAAGGTTCCGGTGTTTGGCATACTTAAACGTGGCGGCAGGGTTTACACACTGGTCATTTCCGATGCCAAGAGTAAAACCCTGATGCCGATCATCAGAGATTAAGTCCAGCCTGACAACATTATCTACTCGGATTGCTGGATTATTATAAGCTGGTGCCGCTGATGTGACTCGAACACACGACCTACGCATTACGAATGCGTTGCTCTACCACCTGAGCTATGCCGGCAAGATAACTGGAAGCGGACAATTATAGCGATATTAAGCCCCAGACGCGACCAGCTTTGAGTTAGTTACCATCTGTGCCAGGCGCTGTGCAGAAGCCGGCGCCATACCCAAACCATTGCGATAATGGCCGCTGTTGATCCACAGACCCGGCAGTTGCTGGTGTTGCGCGATCACCGGAACATCATTGGCGATGCCCGGACGCAATCCTGCCCATTGTCGTACTACTGGCAAATCCCTTGCCGGCGGGAATAAATCAATACAATCACGCAATATCGACGCGCGCGCCTGGGGCGTGGTGTGCACATCAAAGCCAACATCTTCCACCGTGCTGCCACACAGAATCAGCCCGTCTAACCGTGGAATCAGGTACTTGCCATGGCCTGAAACAATGTAGCGTAACTGGCCTGGCTGGCCTTGCAGCAGCAACATCTGCCCGCGCAGCGGTTTGATACCGTAGCCGGACAAGCCACTGTCATGCAGCAAGCTGTCGGTCCAGGCACCGGCGGCGATAACAATATGATCGGCCTCCAGCCGCACCCCATTGCGGCAGACCACAGCCAGCCTGCGGGCATTGCCGGTGTCGACAGCTTGCGCGGCGTGTTCTGGCAACACAGCAATACCCTTTTCAACACAGCCTGCCAGCAGCGCCTTGCCCAAACGCGGATTGCGCAGTTGCGCCGTATGCTTGAGCAACCAGGCCAAACGATTGTCACAGTGCGGCTGCCACTCGCTCAGCAGGCCGTGTGCAACGTCTTCGGGGTGTGCGCGGCGCCATGGCTCTGCATGGTCATCAAATGGTCCGGTGAAGAGCAAGCCAGTGCTGGCAAAATCCAGCGCCAGACCAGAGATGTCCTGTAACTCAGCAATCAGATCAGGATAAAGTAACAGCGAGCTCCGCACCAGTTCATCGACCTGAGCCGGGTAATGCCACGGCGGCACCGGACTGAGAATCCCGCCACCAGCCCAGGATGCGCCGGAAAACGGCCTGGATTGATCGAGTACTGTCACCGCAAGCCGCGACTTGCGCAAGTACCAGGCTGTGAGCAGTCCGATCGCACCTGCGCCGACGACAATGCAATCCTGATCTGTACGCGGTTTTTTGGACATGCGCGCCTCCCGTCAACCGTTTGTCAGTAAATATTGCATTCCGTCGGCTATGCTATAGCATTAATAAGGTTGATGCTGGAGAATCATTGTCATGAATTTATCTGCCCGAATGTCCAGTGGCTTCACCATGGTGGAGATCATGATTGCCATTTCCATACTGGCGATCCTCACTGCTTTGGCCATGCCCAGCCTGGTTCAGTTTATGGCCCGCAATGAATTGGTTGGTACCAGCAATGCATTAATCAGCGGCATCAATCTGGCTCGTAACGAAGCCGTCACAAGATCCACCACGGTCGGCATTTGCCCCAGCACCGACGGTAACTCATGCACGGGCGGCGCCTGGGAATCGGGCTTTCTGGTATTTGTCGATGACGATAACAATAGTGATTTCGATGGCGGTGAGGAACTGATCCGCGCCGAATCCGGCTTCACCAATCCAGCCATCACCATTGATGGCACTGCCGGGGTCGATAATGGCATCACCTTCACTGCCGATGGCATTCTGACAGCCGTCGGCGGCGGCGGCTCAATCGACCTGACTCACAATTCGACCTCCACCGGCATCCGCATTACCGTGAATGCCGGTGGTCAAATCGGCAGCGAAAAAATATGAACAGACCACATCCAACAGCGGCCATGCAACAGGGCTATTCACTGATCGAAGTCATGCTTACGGTGGTAATACTGTCCATCGGCCTGGCTGCGCTCGGCTTGTTGCAGGTCAATAATGTGCAAAACACCTACAACGCCAACAATCGCAGCGCAGCAGCAACGGCCGCCGCCGATATGGCCGATCGCATCCGCGCGAACCTGGTCGCCTATGAAAACGGGCTGTTTTCCAATATCGACACTGGCAGTGACAACAACTGCGCCACTGGTGCAGGCAGCACGGTCTGTAACTTTACCCAGATGGCCCAGGATGATCTGAACCAGTGGCTGACTAACCTGGCCAATATTCTGCCAGCAGGTCAAGGCATCATCTGTGTCGACAACGGTATTACCGATGACGGTGTTCCAGGCGCCCCGGCCTGCTCTGGAACCGGCAACACCGTGGTCAAGGTGTTCTGGCGCGAAAGCGCCAGTTTCAGCGATGACCAGGTTGGCGATGATATCGATAATCAGTGGCAATCCTTCGGGCTTGTCGTGTTTCCCTAGAGCTGGAGAGCGAATGCATGAATAACATCAAATCCCTTCTTAAACTTGACCGACTGAAAGGATTCAGTGTTATTGAGTTGATGGTGGCTTTGGCCATCACCGCATTTCTGTTGATCGGCCTGGTGCAGATCTTTTCCAGCGTGCGCGCCAGCTATGACCTGCAGGAAGGTCTGGGTCGGTTGCAGGAAAACGCTCGATTTGCGAACAGCTTCCTCGCCGAGCAATTGCGAGAAACCGGCTATTTTCCGTTTGCCGAACACGAAAACCTGAACATCAACATCGGCTTCAGTTTTCCGTCTGTGCTGACCGGCGATGTGCCGCCACCTATCACCAACAACTCGACTGACGGCGGCGGTACCGTCAGTGACTCACTGGAAGTCAATATATTCAGCGAACGTGATTGCAGCGGTAACCTGAACCCGGCTACGGCTACGGGAAATCCGGCCATCGGTCACAAACAGATCGTCTTCAACCACGACGCAGCAAACGATGAACTGCAATACACCTGCCGGTTTGGCGTGCCTGTACTTGGTGCCAATCCACCAACAGTGATCAACAACCAGCCCATACTGAATAATGTGGAAACCCTGCAGTTTCAGTTCGGCGAAGACCGTACCGGCGATGGCAGTGCCGATGTCTACGTCGATGCCGGCAACTGGCTTACTGTTGGTAATGTGGTCTCCTTGCGCGTCGGCCTGATTCTGACTTCACCTACTATCGGCAGCCTGCCTCCGGACAATCAGACCATCAATCTGTTGAACACTGATTTTGGCGCGAGCTCATTGCAACAGCTACGCCGGCCAGTGGTTTTCAATATCAACCTGCGCAATCAAACGCTATAAGCTCAACGGACGAGATTAGCCTTATGAACAAGACATCCTCAATGATTCATCGCATCGCCAAATCCCGGCAGGCCGGATCGGCCATGCTGATGGCGCTACTGATACTCATCGTGCTGACGCTTTTGGGTGTGTTTGCCTCCAGCAGCGGCATCATGCAAGAACGCATGAGTGGCAACTTTCGTGACTCGGCACGCGCCTTCGAAGCAGCCGAAGCCGGTGCGCGCTGGGTTGAGTCCTGGTTTGGTTCACTACGCGATATGTCCGAGCAGCCCTTTATTTGTGATGGTAGTTGCATCGTAGGTGATCTGGTCTGGGAAGCCGGAAACTATCCCGTTGATGCGGTCGACCGTGATTCCTCCTGGTGGGCCACAAACGCTGCAGCCTACGGCTTTGATCCCACCACGATGGCGCCCGCGACCACGGCTGGTGGTGATGTGGAAAACATCTTTCCGCAGGTCGATCAACAGCCTCAAATCATCGTTGAACACACCCATTTCCAGCGAGATTCCCTGGGAGTCGGAGTCACCGGTGTGCATTTCTATCGCATTACCTCCCACGCCGGCGGCAGCATACCCAACAGCAACACTATCGCCGTAGTCGAATCAACCTTCGCACGTCGCTACGAGTAAGCAGCATGGACACCTACAGATCAGAACAATTCATGCATCAACCCAACGCCCAGCGGAACACAACCATGAATCCATATTCAGTGAATTCGAATGCCTTAAATGCACGTCTGATTGCCCTGGCAACAGTATTGCTGCTATTGGCCGGGAGTCTGTACGCCGCCGTACTCACCGGCTTGCCACCTGACTACCCGAAACATTTTGATAACTACGGCACGGTCGATGCTGTTGACCTGAATACCCGAACTGTTGTCATCGGCGATCAAATACTGGTAGTGACCGAAAACACCACGATCATTGCTCCCAACAGAGGCGAGGTGGCAATGGCCGCTTTACAGCTTGGGCAACTGGTCGGTGTTGAGGTTTCCGGCTATGGCAGCTATAGCCAGGCAATCCTGCAACGCGCATGGATCATGCCACGCCACATCACGCTGGAGCAGATGCACGCTGCCCAGCAGGAAGAATGAGGATTATGATCATGCTTGCAGGTATCAACACAAAAACCCGGTTCCGCAACACGATGTTGTTTGGCGTCGGCTTCTACATCGTACTCATGTTCACAGTGCCAATGTCAGCTTATGCCATGCTGCTGGATTTGCCGAATGCACCACTGTTTCTGGGTCGCACCATCAAACCCAACGTGATGTTCATCATTGATGACTCCGGCAGTATGGACTGGGAAATCCTGCGTCGACCCGGCACCTTTACCGCTGGTCTGCCGGGATTTCGCAATAGTGGCAATCTGGATATGACTCCCACCCCCGGTGACCGTGATGAAACCCTGGAATCGTGTGCCGGTTACAATGCCACGTATTACGACCCCAACCAGACCTATACACCCTGGGCTGGTCGCGATGAAAACAATGTCGCGTTTCAGGATCAAATTATCATTGCGACCAGAAATAATCCATTCGATGCGAACTCAGTGGTCAATCTGCTGACACTGAATGACGGCGCAGGCGGTGTGCCAGGCTATTTTACCTGGAACGATGCCGATGGCGACAATGACTTCGACGCTGGCGAGTGCCCGGATCCCACACAAGGCGGGTTCAATCACAACGCCAGCTTTACCACTGTTTCTGAAATGAGCATCACTGAGCGCCAGAACTTTGCCAACTGGTACAGCTATTATCGCAAACGCGAGTTTGTCATGAAGCGTTCGGTCACGCCATTGGTGCGCGATTTTAATATGCGCATGGGACTCGGCACCCTGCACAACAACAACAACGTTGGACGCGCCATCCGCGACGTTGATGACGGGACTAACCGTGATATTTTGTTGAATCGCATGGCCAGAATCAACTCCAGTGGCGGCACTCCATTGCGGCAACGCCTGCGCGCCGCTGGTCGATACTACGATAACACTCTGGAACTCTCGGATGGACTCGGCTTCAAAGAAGACAGCCCAATTTTGCCCGCCGAAGACGGCGGCATGTGCCAGCAGAACTTCACCATGTTGATGTCCGATGGCTTCTGGAATGGCGGCTCGCCTGGTGTTGGCAACGATGATGGTGATAACTCAAGCGCCTACGATGGTCGCTCTTATGGTGACGGCTTCAGTGACACGCTGGCCGATGTTGCCATGAGTTTTTACGAACGCGACCTAAGCCCGTTGGATAATGTCGTGCCTATCAGTGATGCCCGCGATGATACCAATCCGGGACAGCATATGGTGACCTACACGGTCAGCTTCGGCTTGAATGGCACCTTGAATGCACCACCCACTGATTTTGATGCGCCATTTGTCTGGCCACAACCAGTTGCTGACCAGGCCACCACCGCCGATGATATGCTGCACGCAGCCTGGAATGGGCGTGGTCAGTTTCTGTCAGCCTCGGATCCCACCGAACTTATCAACGCGCTCAGTAATGTGTTGAACGACATTGATGCCCGTGGCGGCACGGCAGCTTCTGCCGCCGCCAACGGTGGCTCGATCAGCACCGAGAGTCGCGTGTTTCAGGCCCAATTCGACTCTCGCGACTGGTCAGGAAAACTGCTCAGCTTTGAAGTGAATGATGACGGCTCATTAAGCAGTGTTCCGGAATGGGATGCTGGCGTGATTCTCAACAGCAAAGTCCCGTCCACCCGCAACATCATCTCCTATGACCCGGTGAGTGGTTCCACGCAAACGTTCGTGTGGTCAAATCTGGAGCCTGCTCAGCAGGCGCTGTTGAATATCAACCCGGATACCGGTCTGGTGGATGGCCTGGGTGAACAGCGTGTTAATTTCCTGCGCGGCGAAAATGTCGCCTCGGCTGCAATCCGTGATCGCGATGAGGTACTGGGCGATCTGATCAACTCGGATCCAGAGTTCGTCGGTGCGCCACGGTTTTTCTTCAACTTCGCAGACTATCAGGATTTCTTTCTGGCCAACAATGATTCAAGCGAGCGCCGTCGCATGGTTTATATAGGCGGCAACGATGGTATGTTGCATGCATTTGATGCCGAATCCGGTGACGAGCAGTTCGCGTATGTCCCCGGCGAAGTCTTTCCTCGCCTTAACCGCCTGACGGACCCCGGTTATACCCACGAGTTTTTTGTCGATGGCTCGCCTGTGCACGGGGATATCCAGTTCCCATCCGGCTCCAGCAACTGGCGAACCATACTGACCAGCGGCTATCGCTCGGGCGGGCAAGGTATTTTCACTCTGAACGTTTCCAATCCGGACGGATTTGGCGCAAACGATGTGATGTTCGAATTTACCGACGATGACGACAATGACATGGGGTTCACCTACTCCACACCGCAAATCGTGCGCACTAACCGCAATGCCAGTGACGCTAATCCTGCCAGTGGCGACTGGGCCATCGTGTTCGGCAACGGCTACAACAATACCGTCAACGACGGCAATCCATCAACCACCGGACATGCCGTTCTTTATGTGGTTTTCATTGATGATGCGACCGGTGGCATCAACCCTGGTGACTTTATCAAAATCAGCACCAATGTGGGTGATACAACCACACCCAACGGGCTGGGTTCAGCCGGCGTTGCGGACATTGACGGCGACGCCCGAATAGAATTTGTCTATGCAGGCGACCTGCGTGGAAACCTGTGGAAATTTGACCTCAGTGATACCAATAGCGGCTCCTGGGGGTTGGCAAATGGAGCGTCAGCACTGTTCGAAGCCAGAGGTCCAAATGGAGACGTACAGCCAATCACCGCGCCACCGCTGGCCATTACGCACCCACTCGGCATTGGTCAGGGCGCCTTGATTATTACCGGCAGTGGCAAGTTCCTGGAAACCAATGACATCGATCCAGATGCCCAATCCACACAAACTTTGTACGCCGTCTGGGACCGGGATGCATCACCAAGCATCAATGATGGAGTCAGTGGCATCAGACGCGGCCAGATGTCTCAAACTACCATCACAACTGCTAGCGGGCAACGCTTTATCAGCACCGCAGCCGAGCCGGACTGGTTGAATGCCGATGGCACAGTCAATCGACGTGGCTGGTTCCTGGATTTACCAGAAAATGGTGAGCGCATCGTGCGACCTGCGATTGCCCGCAGCGGCGTGATCTTCTTCGTCACGCTGATTCCATCCATGGCGCCCTGTGTGCCCGGCGGTACCGGCTTCCTGATGGCTTTGGATTCGGCAACAGGTGGTATTCCAAACTCTAGCCAGACCGGCAACCCGACGGTATTTGATACCAACGGCGATGGTGTCTTCGATGAGTTCGATAATCCCGGCAACAATGTTGTCATCGGCCTTGAACAGGATGGCATACCCGCAGAACCAGCTGTGATTTTCGATCCCAGACCGTTCTGTGAACGTAACCCGACAGATCCGAGCTGTGACACAGATGGCGATGGTATACCGGATGTGAGTGCAGGAGGGATGTTCCCGCCAGGCTTGAACTCATTCCGTGGCTGTGGCAGTGATGGCACCCGAATCTATCTGTACACGACGACCTCCAATGGCAATATTTCAGACGCCTCGGCGGCACTGTCCAATATTAGCTGCGGAAGACAGGCCTGGCGACAACTGCGCTAACTAGACCAACACAACTACGGATTGCATCCACGTTGTATTACAATGGGTTAACACTATGAGCTATCGATCCATCATTACAATTCGCGCAACGACGAAAACCGGGCTGATGCGTTCAGCCCGAAGCCCCGTCGCTGCAGGCTTCACCCTGATTGAACTGGTCGTGGCGGTCGCTATCCTGGCTATTATCGTTGCCATCGCCATTCCCAGCTACACCAATCAGGTGTTGCGCTCCAATCGCACCGAGGCCATCGACGAGTTGTTGCGCCAGGCGGCCTTCCAGCAGGCCACCTATACCAGAACGAACGCCTTTGTAGCGGTAGCCAATTACCAGACCAATAACAATCGTTACCGGATCAGAACCATTCTCGACAATGGCGGCCAGTCATATACTCTGAGAGCCGTGCCACTGAACGCGCAGGTCAATGACACCTGCGGCAATTTAACCCTTGACAATTTAGGGCGAAAAACTGCACAAGGCAATAATGTTGACTGCTGGTCTGGTCGCAACGGCTGATCAGGCAATAATTTCATCATCCTTGCGTGTTCGACTTGACCTGAGTACGGGAAACAGCGAAAATAGACGGCTTGATCCCCGGTAGCTCAGCTGGTTAGAGCGGGTGACTGTTAATCACTAGGTCGTTGGTTCGAATCCGACCCGGGGAGCCATTACAATAAAAGCCTCGCATGACTTTGTCTGCGAGGCTTTTTTCGTTCTGCCAGGCCATTGTTGCAAACGACCGCGAGGCGCAATAGCGCTGCGGCGGGAGTGCGGCAAACCGTAGCAACCAGTAGAAGCTGGCCTTGCCAGCGATTTGGTAATGATGACCAGCTTTATCGCCTGCACTGCCCGGCACAGCGAGCCGGCAACTACCAACGAGATAGCCTTTGGCTGCGAGCGCCTGTCTGCGTGCGCACACGCACAGGCAAGGCAGCGTGGCAGAATCCAGCTTTGCTTGAACCAGGGCTGGATTGCCGCACTCCCGCCGCAGCGCTATCGCGCCTCGCGATTATTCGCAATGGACTGTGCTTAAAGTCTAGCCAATTCAGGTAATAAAGACCTGTTGAACGTAGCTACAGCGCGTAGACTGGATAAGCAAAGCGCATCCGGCACAGTGGCAAGATTCAATAACGGTTTTTGAGATCCCTCGACTCGCTGCGCTCGCTCGGGATGACAATACAGAGCGCGCGCTCCTGCCGCACTGCCTGTGCGTGTTCGGCCTGTATGTGTTCGGCCTGTACGTGTTCGGCCTGTACGTGTTCGGACTGTGCGTATTCGGACTGTGCGTATTCGGCCTGTGCGTGTTCGGCCTGTGCGTGTTCGCACGCAGACAGGTGCTCGCAGCTAAAGGCTTTTGATGACCAAGGGGTTTGTCATCTCGACCGGAGCAGCACATCGTGCTGCGTAGTGGAGAGATCTCGTGTAAACAAAGTTCATGGCGGGCTGATAAAACAAAGTTCGTGGCAGGCTGATTGCTTGAGATCCCTCGACTCGCTGCGCTCGCTCGGGATGACAATACAGAGCGCGCGCTCCTGCCGCACTGCCTGAACGTGTTCGGGCCTGTGCGTGTTCGGCCTGTGCGTGTTCGCACGCAGACAGGCGCTCGCAGCTAAAGGCTTTTCGGGATGACAATAGAGGGTGAGCGCGCCGCATGACTGGATTGCTTCACTCGCACACTCGTTCACAATGACGGAATATACCTCAAGCGTTATTTGAGGGTTCATGATGAGGTAATGGGATACAGGCAGTTTGACATCAATCAGCATCAAGCATGGCCTGCAGCGCCTGCTCATCCAGTATTTCAATACCCAACTGCTCAGCCTTGTCTTTTTTTGAACCGGGATCGGCACCGGCAATGACGGCGGTGGTTTTGCTGGACACGCTGCCGGTGACTTTCGCGCCGCGCTGTTCCAGCGCCTGTTTGGCTTCATCCCGGGTCATTGACTCCAGCGCCCCGGTGAGCACATAGATGTTACCGGCTAGCGGCAAGTCGGCTTGCCTGGTGTCGGCTGCGGCAGCGGCCGGAAGCAGTTCGCACAACGCAGTAAAGTTCTGCTGCGCGCTTTCGAGTTCAGATCGAAAATTGCCATCGGCAAGCAACGCCAGTACACCTTGTGTTTCTTTGGCATTCAAACCATTCGCTGCCAATGACGCTTGATCAGAACTCAGGTAGGCGGAGACCGGAATAGTACTGGCGCTGAGCTTTTTGATTGCCGGGATCTTGTAACCGTGCAGCCTGGCTGCCGTGAGCAGTTGTTCCAGGTCCAACAGGTCACGAAGCCTGGCGGACGGTGGCTGTTCGTCCTGCAGTTCGATACCGCCAGGACCGAGCAAGGCGTCTATCACCGCTTCGTTGTGTTGTTCGGCAAAGAATGCCGCGACCGATGACGCCACCTTGGCACCAATGCCGGGCACCAGCACCAGCGTAAAGCGGTGCAATTCGCGGATCAGCTTGAAGCTGCCGAACCACAGCGCCAGATCTCTGGCGGTCTCTTCGCCAACCAGATGAATGCCCAGCGCGAACAGGAATCGAGCCAGCGCTACTTTGCGACTGTGATCAATGCTTTGCAGCAGGTTCTCCGCCCACAGTGTGGCCACCTTGCCCTGCTTGACCGTTTCTGGTGTGCTGCCATCGCGTTCGTCACTGCGGCGTTTCATTGCCAGCAGGTCATCGAGCTGCAGCGTATACAGATCAGCGATCGTTTTCACATAGCCGAAATCGACCAGATCGGCAATCAGGCGCTCACCCAGACCATCGATGTCCATGGCCTTCCTGCTGGCGAAATGTTCCAGCGCACGCTTGCGCTGCGCAGCGCAGAAAAGACCGCCGGTGCAACGCACGATGGCACCACCCTCCTCCATCTCGGTCGCACTGCCACAAACCGGGCACTGGGTCGGCATCTCGAACGGTGCCGAGCGGTCCTGAGCAGAGTTGCTGACAACACGCACGATTTCCGGGATCACATCACCGGCACGGCGCACGATGACCTGATCACCGGGGCGCACATCCTTGCGCCGGATCTCATGGCTATTGTGCAGCGTGGCATTGGTGACTGTGACGCCGCCGACAAACACCGGTGCCAGCCTCGCCACCGGTGTTAATGCACCGGTGCGGCCGACCTGGATATCGATAGCCTGCAGTGTGGTCTGGGCTTCTTCGGCAACAAACTTGTGCGCAATGGCCCAGCGCGGTGCGCGACTGACAAAACCCAGCTGCTGTTGCCAGTCCAGCCGATTGACTTTGTACACCACGCCGTCGATGTCGTAGTCGAGCTGATCGCGGGACTCGGCCAACGCCCGGAAATGCTGCAGACAGGCATCAATACCCTGCAACAGTCCGGCGCGCGCGGAGACCGGCATTCCCAGCTCGCGCAGGCGCTGCAAAATCGCCCACTGTGTTTGTGGTGGATCACTCAGCTGCTGCTGCGTCCAGATCAGACTGTAGGCAAAAAACGCCAGCGGGCGGCGCGCGGTAAGCTCGGGATCCAGTTGCCTTAAACTGCCGGCGGCGCCATTGCGCGGGTTGACCAGCAGCTTGTGGCCGTCTCGCTCGGCACATTGGTTCCAGGCCAGAAATCCACTGCGCGGCATGTACACTTCACCGCGGATTTCCAGGTCACCGTCAACCTGCTGCCGCAAGCGCAGCGGTACTGCCCTGATGGTGCGAACATTGGCGGTGACATCCTCACCAGTCTGCCCATCACCGCGGGTTGCGGCGCGCACCAGCACACCATCCCGATAGACGATGCTGATGGCCAGTCCATCCAGTTTCGGTTCGGCGACATAATCCAGCTCATCACGTCCCAAAGCCTTGCGCAGACGTTGATCAAAGGCCAGGATGTCGTCATCGTCAAAGCCATTGGCCAGCGACAGCATGGGCACACTGTGCTGTACTTGTGCAAATGCCGAAGATGGCGCACTACCGACGCGGCGGGTTGGCGAATCATCGCTGATCAACTCGGGATGTTGTTGCTCCAGCTGTTGCAACTGGCTGAGCATGTGGTCGTATTCGGCATCACTGATGACCGGCTCATCAAGTACGTAGTAACGGTAGTTGTGTTCGCGTAAGCGAGCGCGCAGTGTTTCAATCTGTGCCGCAGCGCTCATGCTCTGGAATCAATCGGTGCTGCGTGGTTGGCGACGGTCAAATTGCCGCATCTGCTCACGGATTTGGGCTACCTGCTGGCGACTGAGTGGCTCGCGCCGGGCGTTGACGATGCGCGCGGACAGCAACGACGCCAGGCGCTCGGCGCTGGCGAGCATGGTATCCCAGCCGTTCATTGCCCCCAACGGTCCGGGCAAGGGCATAAACAATGATACGCCGCGCGTCTCGAACAGGTTCCAGGCGGTGGGATCAAAACTGCCCGGTGCTGTCAGGTTGGCCATGGAAAAAATGGAGTCCCCGGTTTCGGCGTGCAGCCGATGGAAGATACCGTGTTCGCCAAAATCCAGACCAATTTTCACCGCTGCACTCAGCAGTTCCACGCCAGCAATCGGCTCGCGTCGCTCGGCGACAATGTACAGTGAAAAGACATTGTTGTTGAACAGTTGCTCGATACCGTCGTCACTGGCATTGGGGGCCGCAGGGCCACGCTTGTTGCCAGTAAGCGGCTGCTCTGGCGACGTCTCTGGCGATGTCTCTGGCGATGTGGCTGCCTGCTGGTCGGCACTGGCCTGACCCTGACTTTGTGACGCGTCAACTGATTGCGATTGCCGGTCAGCAACCGGCGTGGTATCAGGCGCTGTTCCCGGTGCGGATTCAGCTGCCAGGCCATCCAGTGCCTGTTGCCGCTGCAGATACACATTTTCGTCCTTATCCAACACCGGTTCTAGCCGCTGCTGTTGATCATGCCGGTGTTTTTTATTGCTGCGCGTCATCGACTGTTTGCGCTCGGGATTGGCAAATAATATGATGCCCAGCAGCAACAGCAGGCCGATAGCAATCAGTATCCAACGAAAATATTCCATGGTTTTATTATGCCTTTAGCTGGCCCTGTTCGCCACTCGCATTAAACCAGCCAAATCGACGGCCAGATCGACGCTCGATGCCTTGCATGTCAATGGGCCGGACTCATCCAGCCGCCGCCAGTTTGCTTGCCTGCTCGATGTCCACCGAAACCAGGCGCGACACGCCGGCCTCACGCATGGTCACACCACACAACTGTCCGGCCATTTCCATGGTCGCCTTGTTGTGCGTCACCACCAGAAACTGCACGCGCTCAGACATTTCCTTGACCAGGCTGGAAAAACGATCAACGTTGGCATCATCCAGCGGCGCATCGACCTCATCCAGCAGGCAGAACGGCGCTGGATTCAGCGAGAAGATGGAAAACACCAGCGCCACGGCCGTCATCGCCTTTTCCCCACCAGAGAGCAGATGCAGGCTGCTGTTACGCTTGCCAGGTGGTCTGGCCATGATCGCCACACCGGCTGTCAGCCAGTCGTCGCCGGTGAGCTCCAGGTAGGCATGGCCGCCGCCAAACAAGCGCGGGAACAGAATTTCCATCTGTTTGTTGATTTCTTCGAAGGTATCGCGGAAACGCGTACGCGTGGTCCGGTCGATACGCGCAATGGCCTGCTCCAGTGTTTCCAGCGCCTGCACCAGATCATCATTCTGGTTGTCCAGATAGGCTTTGCGCTGTTGCTCCTGTTCGAATTCGCCAATCGCAGCCAGATTGATCGGCTCCATGCGCGTAATGCGTTGTTGCAGTCTATCCAACTGGTCGCTGGCTTCTTGCAGATCGAAATCGTCGCTCAACTGCTGGATCAAATCGTCAATATCGGCACCTGGCAGCAAATTGTGAATGGCCGCGCCCAGATTGTCTGATTTGATTTGCAGCGATTGCAACTGCAGCTTGCGTTCTGAAACCTGTTCATGCAAGGCTTCGGCCGACTGCTGCGCTTGCTGTCTGTGACGACCGGCTTCCTGCAGCTGTGTGCTCAGCTCGTCAACACGGATCCTGGCGTCCTTGAGTCGCTGTTGAGTTTGCATCTGTTCTTGACCATGCTGCTCCAGTTGTTCTGCTTCCTGCTGGCCTGGTTGCGCAACACTGGACAGTTGTTCACGCAACTGCTGCTGTCGCTGTTTGGCTTCATCCACCTGCGACTGGCCGCGCTGCATGGCCCTTTCCAGTGAAGCCAGACTGGCGCGCGCTGATTCGATGCGCACCGCCAGTTCGCGTTCTTGTTGAGCATGTTCACGCAGGGCCTGGGCCGCAGCATCACGCTTGGCAGTTAACTGCTGCTGCTCGGATAGCAACTGCTGCTGTTGCTGACTGGCCTGCTCCAATCCGGTCGTCAGGGTTTTGACCTGCTGCTCAAATTCCGTTTGTGTCTGCTGCGCTTGCTGCAGCCGTGCCTGCAGGTCATCACTTTGCCGGATCAGCTGCTGCTGACGCTTGCCTAGCACCTCTTGCCGTTCCTGCAAACTATGCAGTCTGGCAGTCTCCTCACTGTGACTGGCATGGGCGCTGTTGGATTGTTGCCGACTTTGCTCCAACTGTTGCTCCGCCTGCTGCAGCTGCTGTCTGGCTGCATCGAGACGCTGTTGTAATGTGGCTTGCAGTTGCTGCGACTGTGCCAGCTTTTGTTCCAGTTCACGAATGTTCTGCTGACGCTGCAAACTGCCCGCAGCGGGGTTGTCGCTGTGCGCAATTCGAACCCAGTCAGCCGTGACCCATTCACCGGCTGCAGTGATCAGACTCTGACCCGGATCAAGCTGGGCCTGTTGCTGCAAAGCCGTATCCAGGTCGTCGACACAACGCACCTGCGCCAGCACCTGCATGATCACCGCCGGTGCCTTGACCTGCGCCGCCAAGCTGTCAGCTGGCAGCGCCGCCGTGGGGTCGGAAGCCGTGCTTTGCAGCAGCATCAGCTCATCATCAACGATGTCTCTGGAAGCCTGCAACAGGGCCGCCTGATGATCGCTGCAACTGTCTGTCAGCAACGCCTGCAGCAAGTCACCAAGCACGATTTCCACCGCACGCGACCAGTGCGCATCGCTGTCGATCACTGACGCCAGTCGCGGGAACTGATCCAGCCCATGATCTTGCAGCCATTGTTGCAGTGCAGCGCGGTCTTCACCCATGGCGGCCTGCTGCAGCGCCAGCAACGACTGTAAATGCGCTTTATTCTGGCTGCTGTTGTCCTGGCAGGCGCGTAACTCATCGACGATCTGCTGTTGCTGCGCCCGCGCCTGTTGCAAGGCCTGTTGATTGTGCTCGTGCTGCGCATGCAATTGCTTGAGCTGTCCGGCACTGTGAACGACCTGAGTTTGCGCCGATACGATCTGCTCTTGCATGGTTGTGGTGTTGATCGCGCCGGATTCCTGCTGCAGTTCCTGCAGTTGCTTCTGGTCGCGTTGCTGCTGTTCCTTGACGGCCGCGATGCGGGTCAGCAAGACTTCATGCTGCTGACGTTGATCAGCACTGTCACGCTGCTGCGCATTGATTTTTTGCTGCTGCTCTGCACAGCACTGCTCCAGCTGCTGAAATTCGTCGTTGAGCCTGGTACCTTGCTGCTGTTGCGCATGCAATTGTGGTTCCTGCTCCTGCAGTTGCTGACGCAATTCCTGCAAGCGCTGCGCATCGGTGGCATGCAGGTGTTCGTATTGCTGGCTGCGCTGCTCCAGTTCCTGCAGCTCCTGTTCCTGACGCTGACGCAGTTCCTGCTGGTGCTTGATGCTTTGTTCCAGTCTGGCCATCGCCGCACCGATTTCATACACCTGCGCCTGCACCGAATTCACGTGTTCCTGGGCTTTGGATTGTTGCTCGCGCAGCATTTCCTGGGCTGCCTCATTGCGGCGCTGCTCCGCCACCGCCTGTTGCAATTGCAGTTCGTCTGCATCCCCGCTGGCTTTCACCTGGGTCAGCTCCAGCCGAAGATTGTGCAATTGCCTGGCCTGTACACTGGCTTGCAGATCGCGAGATTGTTGCTGCAATTTTTTATAACGCTCAGCGGCGCGCGCCTGACTTTGCAGCTTTTGCAGGTGTTTGCCCACTTCTTCACGCAGATCACTGAGTCGTTCCAGGTTCTCGCGCGTATGGCGGATACGATTTTCGGTCTCGCGGCGACGTTCGCGATACCTGGAGATGCCGGCAGCCTCTTCCAGGTGATTGCGTAACTCTTCCGGTCTGGCTTCGACAATCTGCGAGATCATGCCCTGTTCAATGATGGAATAGCTGCGCGGCCCCAGACCGGTACCCAAAAAAAGATCGGTAATATCCTTGCGCCGGCAGCGGGTGCCATTGAGAAAATAACCGGAAGTACCATCACGACTGACCTGTCGGCGCACGGCGATTTCATTGTAGTTCGCGTATTCACCACCGGCGCCACCATCACTGTTGTCAAACAACAGCTCGACACTGGCCATGCCGACCGGCTTGCGCTGACTGGAACCGCTAAAAATGACATCACTCATGGACTCGCCGCGCAACTGCCGGGCTGACGATTCCCCCATCACCCAGCGCGCGGCATCGATGATATTGGATTTGCCGCAGCCATTGGGGCCAACGATGGCAGTCATGTTATCAGGAAAACTGACCGTTACCGGATCCACGAAGGATTTGAAACCGGCCATTTTTATTGCTGTTAATCGCATCGTCTATTCTTGAATCCATTGGCTTGGGTTGAAACATTTTGCTACGCAGATGGCAGCAATACCTCTGCTTGCATTAGTATGTCACTTCAATCAATAGCAATCATGCAGAATCAATCATGAACAACACCAGCAGCCCCGTACTTGCGCCCAGTCGAGAACTGGAAGTATTTCCCAATCCGCAAGCACGGGATTATAGCATTCACATTGAAATACCTGAGTTCACCTGCCTGTGTCCGAAAACCGGACAACCAGACTTCGCGGAGCTGGCTTTGGTGTATGTGCCAGATCGACAGTGTATCGAACTGAAATCTTTGAAACAGTATATCTGGTGGTATCGCGATCAGGGCGCCTTTCACGAAGCGGTCAGCAATCAGATTCTGGATGATCTGGTGGCGGCCACCGCGCCGCGCTATATGCGACTGAGCGCAGAATTCAATGTCCGCGGCGGCATTTACACCAGGGTCGTGGTTGAACACCGGGCCCCGGGCTGGCAATCCCCGCCTGCCGTGGAGCTGCCCTGATCACTGCTGAGCTGGCACACCGCCCGCAATTCTACCTTGGCCATGCTGCTCAGCACTCACTGAGCAGCATCAACAGTGACGTTTTCCAGCTGCACATCGGCCCGCTCTCGCAAGCCCTGAATCCATGCCTGAACCTTCTTGCGGTTGATATCTGCGCGCATGCCGTCGCTGACTTGTGCAAACGACGGTGGGTCGAACTTGCGCCGATCGGCGATTCTAACGACGCGCCATCCGTTACCGCTGGCCAGCGGTAATGGCACCACCTCATCGACAGCGGTTTTGAGTACCGCATTCCGAAAATCCTCGGGCGCAGCGGCCAGGTTCATCCAGCCAAGTTGTTCACTGCCAGTGCTTGCGGCTAACTGCTGAAAGTCTGACTCACCTCGCTGCAATTGCACCAGCGCCGCCACGGCAGCGGCTTGATCTGCAAATGTCAACGTATCAAACTGGTACTCGTGCGCACCGCTGGCAGCCACAGTATCCTGATACTGCTGGAGCAGCTGCTGGTCTGAGATCGGGAAACGCGCCACGTATTCCTTGGCATAGGCTTCAAACAGAAGGCGTCGTCGGGCCAGTTCCAGCTGGGCCTGCAAATCGGCTTGTTGTATGAACTTGGCATCGTCAGTGGCCGCTGCCGAGACCGCAAACAATTGAATGAGGTTATCCAATGCTTCACCGTTTTGCTCTGCTGTGGGCTCGGTGATGCCTTGTTGCTGCAAATAGGTTTGCAGCAAACTGTTACTGATTGGCTGACCATCGACCGTGGCCAACGCCGGCATGGTGAGGTCCGACTCCGAAGACTGACAAGCGGTCAGCATCAATGCGGTTAATGAATACAGACCTATAAACTTTATAATATTAATATTTTTCATGATGTTATACAATATATTGAATGTTATTAATTAGGTTCAGTTGCGGTGATACTCAACGCATGGATGTCGGTTTCCATGAGTTGCCCCAAAGCCGCATAAATCATCCTGTGACGACTCATCAGCGACTGATCCACGAACGCCGCGGCTGCCACAGTGATATGGAAATGACCACGACCATCGCGCGCACCGGCATGGCCGACATGCAGATGGCTTTGATCCTCGATCTCCAGTTGGCTTGGCGACAAGGCTTTTTCCAGTGCTTGGCGAATGGTTTCAACTCGATTAGTCATTCATGTACCGTCTTTGTTTTGTTACTTGTCTCGTGCCATCACTCAGCCGATCATTCTGACACATGCCAGATCAAATAGCACCCGTATCGGCTGTGGCCGACAACACTTGCGTGCCGGACGGTGACGCAGACTGGTGACCCAGACCAAGGCAATCAGTCGCAGACATAAAAAAGGCTGCGACTGGCGCAGCCTGTTGATCTTGCGATCACGGTTAAACTCATGCTCGGTCCAGTACTTTTTCCTCAATAACCGGATGGTTGGTTTGAAGATCGTCCTGCCGGACGCCGATAACTGCCCTCGTAGTAGCCCGAAGGTTGCGCACGGCGATCAAGGTTCGACAACGGTACACGCACCGAAGCACCCGGGTTGTGGTCCATGAACAACTGCCCCTGATAGCCGTTGTAATCGTAGGTGACTTCATAACC
>JAJFKZ010000024.1 GCA_021772955.1 Gammaproteobacteria bacterium
ACTGACCGTGATCCGCAAGAAACAACTGCAACTGCTCAATCGCCAAATTGATGCCGGTGTGGTGGAAACCGTAGACGGCATTGAAGTCAGTGAACCACTGGAAGATGCATTGATTACCCAGGACAACAAGGTTATTTATCCCATTCGCGATGGCATTCCCGTGTTGTTGTACGAGCAAGGCATCGGCACCACACAGTTCGACAATTTTCCCAGCTAGCAGCACTATCCGCACTGACTACTGATGACCAGGTTTTATTCTGCAACATCATCGCGCAGCTGAAACATGCTGGTTCCAGCTGACAGATTGCGGCATGAAACGCCGGCTGAATCCGAACTAGAACGCCAGGTACAACAGGCCCTAGACGAAGATATCGGTCAAGGTGACCGCTCAGCTGCGCTGATTGATGCACATAAGCAAACCCGGGCCAAGGTAATTTGTCGTGACACTGGCGTACTCTGCGGTCAGCGCTGGTTTGAGCTTGCATTCAGCTTGCTGGATGCGGACGTGGTCTGCAACTGGTGCCTGCACGATGGTGATCAGCTGATGCCCGATGCTGTCGTCTGCACGCTGCAAGGCAACGCCAGGTCGATCTTGACCGCCGAGCGCACAGCGCTGAATTTTTTGCAATTATTGTCCGGCACAGCAACCCAGTCCAGAACCTACGCCAGTGCCGTCGCTGACCTTGATGTGATTTTACTGGACACCCGCAAGACCATTCCCGGGCTGCGCAGCGCGCAGAAGTACGCGGTTCGCTGCGGCGGCTGTGCAAATCACCGCATGGGTCTGTTCGACATGATCATGCTAAAAGAAAATCACCTCGCCGGTGGCAGCATCGTCGAGTTGGTTGCACGCGCGCGCGCAGAATCTGATGGGGTGCCGGTGGTGGTCGAAGTCGAGAACCTGCAGCAGTTGCAGCAGGCGGTCCGGGCCGGCGCAGATCGCGCGCTGCTGGACAATTTTACCATCGAGCAATTGCAACAAGCCGCCACAGCCTATCGTCAGCAGATCAAGCTGGAAGCATCCGGCAATGTCAGTCTGGCCAGCTTGCGCAACATCGCCGAAACCGGCGTGCACTACATCTCTATCGGGGCCTTGTGCAAGAACCTGCAGGCGTTGGATTTCAGCATGCTGCATGTGAGTGATTGATAAGTCGTCTGTGACTGTAGTCCGGCTCAGTTCTACGATCAACCTGTTCCAAACCACCACTCCAACGCGTGCAGTCAATGGGCATTGAATTACTTAGAAAATACATAAACTTTAATTTCTATCTATTTGATTTATAGATAGAGTATGAATAATGATTCGTTAATTCAAGCTTGAACAATCAGAGCGCTGTCAGGGCTATGGCTTTTTTGGATCACGGATCGGGCCGGGTTTGAACACGGTCTGGTGTTGCTGCGCACCTTCGCCACGTGCATAGGCTTTGTTCCAGATACCGCTGCTGTCACTGGCGTTGTCCAGACTTGCCTCAGCCTGGGCCTGTTTGTGGTTTTGGGCGTTTTGCCGCCGCCTTTCCGTCCACGCTTGAAACGCGCTGACCAGCTCTGGATCATCTTCAAACTCGGCAATTTTTATCACCGTTTCTTCCAGCAAACCCAGTGGATAAGGGTAGATTCTCGCAATCGGTTCACCCGCCTCAAACCGCACTGTCACGTTGGCATCGGTGACACGCCAGTTCATGGTAAACGGGTATGGTAGCCAGTCGGTGCGTATAAAACCGTCCAGCGCTACAATGCCCGACTTGTCACAGTTGGCCGGACCACACACCACCAGCCCATAACCCGGTGCGGTGCGAAACAAAAACGGCAGTTCCCAGGTCACCACACCGCTGCCGAAATGCGTGCGTGGCCGCCAGCGATGACCATTCTCCAGCCACACCTGCACGTCCTCCTGCGCCGTCATCCCGGCCCAGCGAACTTCACATGTGACCGGGTTCAGATACTCCCAGCCCATGGTGTTGGCAGCGGTCATGGGAATACACCGATAAGCGTACTGTCCAGCGGTACGATCCATCCAGTCACGCCCCGGACGTGCCCGGCGCAACAGCTCACTCGTCGCTACATCTGCGCCCGGCAGCCGGTATGCCTTGATGATGTTTTCAGCAGACACAGCCAAACTCACTCCTCATTCTCATCCTCATCCATGGCCTGTACCTGCGCCAGCCCAACCAGTTGCTCATCGTCCGCCAGACGGATCACGCGTACGCCTTGGGTATTGCGGCCCAGCGTGGAAATTTCAGCAGCCGGTGTGCGCACCAGTGTCCCACTGTTGCTGATCAGCATGACGTCGTCTTCTTCCTTGGCCATGATGGCGCCAATCAACTCGCCGTTACGCGCCGAAGTCTGAATGGCAATCACGCCCTGGCCGCCGCGACCATGCAGTGGAAATTCATCTATCGGCGTGCGTTTACCATAGCCATTGGCAGTCGCCAGCATCACCGTGGCCTCGGCGTCAACGATCTGCATCGACATGAGCGCCTGGTCCTTGGGCAGGCGAATGCCGCGCACACCGCGTGCAGTGCGCCCCATAGAGCGCACCGCGGTTTCCTTGAAGCGTACACATTTGCCGCTGTTGGCAAACAACATGACGTCATTGCTGCCATCGGTTAACGCAACATTGATCAGCCGGTCGTCGGGGTCCAGGGAAATCGCCCAGATTCCATTGACGCGAGGTCTTGAGTAAGCCGAAAGCGGCGTTTTCTTGACCGTACCATTGGCCGTGGCAAACAGCACAAACTGGTCGTCGGGGAAATCCCGGACCGGCAGCACGGCGTTGACCTGCTCGTCCTGATCCAGCGGCAGCAGGTTGACAAAGGGCTTGCCGCGACTGGCATGGCTGGCGTTGGGCAATTCATAGACCTTGATCCAGTAGACCTTGCCCGCACTGGTAAAACACAACAGCGTGTCGTGGGTGTTGGTGATCCAAAGTCGCTCGATGAAATCTTCGTCTTTCATGCGCGTGGCCGAGCGCCCACGACCACCGCGATGCTGCGCCTGATAACGATCCAGACTTTGCATCTTGGCATAACCGGCATGCGACAAGGTCACCACCACGTCCTCTTCGGCGATCATGTCTTCCATGCTCAGATTGAGGTGTTGGTCCAGGATCACGGTACGGCGCTCGTCACCAAACTGGTCTCTGACTTCGATCAGTTCATCGCGAATCACAGCGGTCATCACATCTGGTTCGCCGAGTACTTTCAACAAGTAACGGATATTATCCAGAATTTCCTTGTATTCATTGGTAAGCTTGTCCTGCTCCAGGCCAGTCAGTTTCTGCAAGCGCAGATCCAGAATCGCCTGCGCCTGGATGGCAGATAGCTGGTAGCCATCGGCGTGCAGGCCGAACTCTCTGTTCAGGCCTTCGGGACGCGAATCATCAGCACCTTCACTGCCCAGCAAGGCAGCCACCAGACCAGCGTCCCAGCGCCGGGTCTGCAGCTTGTCGCGTGCTTCGGCCGGGTTGGCTGCGGCCTTGATCATGGCGATGATCTCATCCACATTGGCCAACGCAACCGTCAGACCCTCAAGAATGTGCGCCCGATCACGGGCCTTGCGCAATTCAAACAGCGTGCGCCGAGTTACCACATCGCGACGATGCTTGAGAAACGCCTGCAGAATTTCCTTGAGATTGAGCAGACGTGGGCGACCATCCACCAAAGCCACCATGTTGATGCCAAACACCGTCTGCAAGGAGGTCATGGTGTACAGTTTGTTAAGTGTTACTTCGGGTACTTCGCCGCGCTTGAGTTCAATCACCATGCGCATGCCGTCTTTGTCAGACTCGTCGCGCAAACCGTCGCCGGCAATGCTTTCGATTTTCTTTTCACGCACCAGATCGGCGATCTTGATAAGCAGATTGGCCTTGTTCACCTGGTAGGGTAATTCGGTAACGATGATGCTTTGACGACCGTTATCCGCCTCTTCGATATGCGAAGTGGCGCGCACATGGATGCGCCCACGGCCTGTGGTGTAGGCTTCACGGATACCGTTGGCACCGTTGATGATCCCGGCGGTGGGGAAGTCCGGCCCCGGCAGATGCTCCATCAACGCCGGGATATCCAGTGATGGATCTGCCAGCAGCGCCAGGGTTGCCGTGACCACCTCGGTGAGATTGTGCGGCGCCATGTTGGTTGCCATGCCCACTGCGATACCAGCAGAACCATTGATCAGCAGGTTCGGTACCCGCGTCGGCAGCACCACAGGTTCGGTCTCGGATTCATCGTAGTTCTCAATGAAATCGACCGTTTCCTTGTCGATATCTTCCAGCAGCATGTGCGCCAGTTTGGCCATGCGAATTTCGGTGTAACGCATGGCCGCTGGCGAATCGCCATCCACCGAACCAAAGTTACCCTGCCCGTCCACCAGCATGTAGCGCATGGAAAAAGGCTGGGCCATACGCACGATGGTGTCGTAGACCGCGGTGTCACCGTGCGGATGGTATTTACCGATGACATCACCGACCACGCGCGCGGATTTTTTGTACGACTTGTTCCAGTCATTACCAAGCACGCGCATGGCATACAGCACGCGCCGATGCACCGGCTTCAGACCATCGCGCACATCCGGCAGCGCGCGGCCCACGATCACGCTCATGGCATAATCGAGGTAGGATTGCTTCATCTCGTCTTCGAGATTGACGGTCAGAATTTCGTGGGCAATTTCAGCCATGGATCAACACCATTTAGACAGGGATCAGACGCAGACGGGAAGCTCAATCAGGCGATGACCAACACTGTTGTTGCAAACGAGGAATTATACCACGAATAAGCCCAGCAGGACACCCCGATCGGGCTTGCAACACAGTAATTAATATCAATTAATTCAATATGTTGCACACTGGCCAATGGTTTGCTGTTGTGGTCGCTACGAAATCGTCAATCAAGCTGTTGCTGAAGCACGTTCGCGCTGCAATGCGAGGATCCGTTGCTGGTTCGGTGCCGCGATCACACCACGCTCGGTAACCAGATAATCCACCAGCGCGGCCGGGGTAATATCAAACACCGGGTTCCAGGCCTGCGCGCCAGCACGCGCCACCCGTTGCCCCTGAAAGGACAACACTTCATCGGCCTGGCGCAGCTCGATTTCAACTTCAGCACCGCTGGCCGTGTTGATATCGACCGTGGACCAGGGCACCACCACCATGGTCTTGACACCGTGCTGACGGGCCACCAGCATGGCCTGGTAGGTACCGATTTTATTGGCCACGTCGCCATTGGCAGTGATACGATCAGCGCCAACGATTAACCAGTCGATGTTTCGGGTTGCCATCAACCAGGCAGCGGCGCTGTCAATGATCACCTGACAGGGCACCTCAGCGCGTTGCAGTTCCCATTCTGTGAGCCGACTGCCCTGCAACCAGGGCCTGGTTTCATCGGCAAACACTTGCTCGATCTTGCCGTCTTGATGCGCCCGCACAATGACCCCGAGCGCTGTACCGATGCCACCGGTCGCCAGCGCTCCGGTATTGCAGTGGGTCAAAACCCGGCTGCGTGCCTGCAACAACTCAGCGCCAAGTACAGCCAGGCGCTGATTGGCGGCCACATCCTGGGCATGGATCTGCACAGCATGTTGTTGCAATTTTTGCAGTTGCGTTTGCACATCTGCCTGTGCTGCGTCCGCCAGGCACTGCTGCATACTGGCCACGGCCCAATGCAGATTCACAGCTGTTGGTCTAGCCAGAATCAGTCGCTGACAATCCTGCAGCCAGAGCTCGTGCCAGCCACTGCTGGTTGCATCCGCTGCTCTGCTTTGTGCCGCAAGTACACAGGCGTAGGCCGCAGTAATCCCAATCGCCGGAGCGCCGCGCACCACCAAATCCCGGATCGCCTCGATGGCAGCGTCCACGCTGTCGATTTGCAACCACTGCTCACTGCGCGGCAGCAGGCGCTGATCCAGCAAGTGTATGTGGCTGCCGTGCCAGGTCACCGGAGAAAAAACATTCAATTTGTCATGCATATCGCACCAGAAAGCAGCACAAGCGGACCGCGCTTGGCAATTCGCACAGGGCCATCATTGTAGCGCGGATCATGCTGGTCATAAGTCAGATCCAGCCGCACCCAGCCGCAATTGCAGCAAGCTTGAGTCCAGATTGGTCATAAACCGGCAATCAGCATGGATAATCTGCGTGCAGTCATCTAGAATGTAGTCAAGATCGAGATTGACAGTCGATGGAACTATTCACCATCCGGCCGTTCTGTTCCAGACCCATAATAAACCTGACCAAAGAAACCATTTCATGAAACCTACCATAAAATCTGCTTTGTTCATTACACTGTTTGCACTCAGCGCTGTCAGCAACGCGCAGGATGCTGTTCCGGCAACGACTCCAGCTGCAGACGCCATGCCAACGGTTACCGCCAACAAGCCTCAGGTCATCTTGCACACCTCCATGGGCGACATCCGACTGCAATTGCTGGTCGATCGTGCCCCCCTGACCGTGCGCAATTTCCTGAGCTATGCCAACAGCGGCTTTTATTCCGACACCATATTTCACCGCGTCATCAGCGGCTTCATGATTCAAGGTGGCGGGTTCACTGTTGACCTGGAACAAAAACCCACCAACCAGCCGGTACTGAATGAAGCTGACAACGGCCTCAGCAATGACCGTGGCTCAATCGCCATGGCCAGAACCAACAACCCCAACTCGGCCACCAGCCAATTTTTCATCAATCATGTCAATAACCGCGCGCTGGATCATCGCGGCAAAAACTCCGCCGCCGACTGGGGCTATACCGTGTTTGGCAAAGTCATTGCCGGCATGGATGTGGTCGATGCCATCGCTGCTGTGGATACCGCGCCGCAACCACCTATCCCCAGAGATGTGCCCATTGTTCCGGTCATCATTGAAAGCGTGGAAGTACTCAGCGCCGACTGACCAAGAGCAAGTCATTGCCGGGTGCCGCAAGCCATTCACCAATGCACATCGACAACGCAGTGCTGTTGTCGGACGTCCATCTAGGGGCAGAGCACCCGCAAATTACCAACCGCTTTTTGCACTGTCTACAGCATGATTTGCACGGCAGTGAACACCTGTTCATTCTCGGTGACCTGTTTGAAGCCTGGATTGGCGATGATGCCACAGATGCCATAGCCGACCGCATCAAACCTGCCTTGTCGGCGCTGGCCGAGCAGGGATTAAAGATCTGGTTCATGCATGGCAATCGTGATTTTCTGCTGGGTGAGCGTTACGCCGATGCAGCCGGCATGCGGTTATTGCCCGACCCCTGCATCGTCACTTCTGGCCAGCACCGCCTGTTGCTGGCTCACGGGGATGCCTGGTGCACGGATGACCTGCCCTATCAGGCCTTGCGCCAGCAGGTTCGGGATCCACAATGGCAGACAGGGTTTCTGGCCTTGCCCATTGACCAGCGCCTGGCCATGGCCAGACAAGCACGCGCTGCCAGTAGCGCACATACGAGCACTGCAGCGGATGAAATCATGGATGTCAATCCTCAGGCTATCGCCGATGTGTTCAGTACGCATGCGGTGGATGCCATTATTCATGGTCATACTCACAGGCCAGCGGATCATTGCCATGGAGAGCAGCGGCGTCACGTACTCGGTGACTGGTATCAGCACAGCAGCTGGCTGCGCTTGCAGCACGGACGCATCGTGCGTCATGGCAACACCGTCTGAACCAGCACTATGACGATTGGCCGGTGGCCGGTGGCCACTGCCAGACTGCCAGACTGCCTCTGCCGGATCGCGCCGACTATGCCCGTTTAAGCACAGGACTGTTGAGTCAAGACTCGGCACCCTGTAGGCGCCTGCCTGCAGGTGAACGGCTCGGAGTTCCGTCTTTGTTCGCCTGCAGGCAGTCTCCTACAAAATTGACCTAACTCAACAGTATTGCGATTAACCCGCATATTTCATGAAGGCGGACAGTTACTAGTCATATTTTACGGATAAACAAGGCGATAACATTGAAATTTTGCATGGTGGAGTGGATACGGTTTGTCCTGTTCGAGTTCAGGCCAAATCTGGCGTTGCACCTCGAACGATCACCCTTGAATAATAGCTACGGCTATGCTTCTGCGGGCGATCGTCCAACCTGCTTAGCCAGCTTCGCCCCGCTCCTCGAACCCTTCATGAAATATGCGGGTTAAGCACTACTCACCATCAGTACCGATGCGTCTGTCGCTTAGTTGGCAATCGTACCGCCGGCAGCGCGGATCACCTGCGCCAGTTGTTCGGCCAGTTCAGCAGCACGATCCTGGCGCTGATGTTCCACCATCACCCTGACCACCGGCTCTGTGCCTGAAGGTCGCAGCACCAGACGACCGCAGCCGTGCAATTCGGCTTGTATTTCAGTGACGGCTTGCTGCACCGAAGTCAGCTCACTGAGCTGATCCCATTGCTGTACCTGCAGGGGTACGTTGATCAGCACTTGCGGCATCAGCTGTAACTCATCCAGCGCATCGGCAAGGCTGAGATTTTTGCTGACCAGTGCAGACAGCACCTGCAGACCAGCAATGATGCCATCGCCAAACGGGGTTTTGTCCAGACACAGGAGATGCCCGGCGGTTTCGCCCCCCAGCTGCCAGCCCAATTGCGCCAGCCTTTGTTGCACGTACCGATCACCGACGCGTTCGCGCACAAAATTGATATTGCGTTCCTGCAAAGCACAAGCCAGTGCCTCATTGCTCATCAGTGTTCCAACCACACCGCGCTCAGCGCCCAGCTGTCCCTGCTCCTGATAGTGACGCGCAAGCACGAACAGCATGCCATCGCCGTCCACCACCCGCCCCAGGTGATCAACCATCTGCACCCGATCTGCATCGCCGTCAAAGGCAATACCCAGATCAGCCTTATGCTGCAACACTGCCTGCTGCAAACTGCTGATTGCAGTTGATCCGCAATCGCGGTTGATATTGGTGCCATCCGGCTGATTGTGTATGGTGATAACTTTCGCGCCCAGCTCACTGAATACACTCGGCGCGGCCTGATAGGCTGCCCCATTGGCGCAATCCACAACAATGCTGATGCCATCCAGGCCAAGGCCAGCCGGAAAAGTGGATTTGCAAAACTCCACGTAACGACCCACGGCATCGGGAATACGGCGCGCCTTACCGATACCGTCGGTGGCCGACATGGGCAGGTAATCGCTGGCTTGCAGCTCCAGCAACATGACACTGATCGCCTGCTGTTGCAGATCTGTCAGTTTGTTTCCGCGTAAACCGAACAGCTTGATGCCATTGTCATGGTAAGCATTGTGGGAAGCCGAAATCACCAGCCCGGCACAAGCATTCAATGTGCGTGTCAGATACGCTGTGGCCGGTGTTGGCAATGGCCCCAACATGGCAATATCAGCGCCTGCTGCGGACAAGCCGGCCTGCAGCGCAGATTCAAACATGTACCCGGACAAGCGGGTATCCTTGCCGATCACCACTTCCTTGTGATACTGATCGCGCATGACCTTGCCCACTGCATAACCCAGACGCAAGACAAAATCAGGCGTGATCGGCGGCACACCGACATGCCCGCGTATACCATCGGTGCCGAAGAATGCAATCTTGTCTTGCGACTGCTGGTGTGAGGCCGGTTGGCTGCTGGTTTGTGTCATGAATAAAACATCGTTAGCTGACCATGCTCTGGAATCAGGTCAGGATAGAGGGTCGAAAGTGGTCAGTGATTGCCAGACCGCCAGTGCGTCCCTGACCGCAGCCACATCGTGTGTGCGTACCAGATTGGCGCCGTGTGCGACCGCAAAAACAGCAGCGACAGTGCCTGCGGTCATACGCCGCTCGGGCGGAAAATCCTTAGCCTCGGTTCGCGCCTGAGCAGCCAGGATGCCAGCCAACATGGTTTTTCTGGATACACCGATCAACACTGGCTGTCGACAGCGCTGCAATTGCTCCAGCTGTGCCATCAGCTGCATATTATGCGCCAAGGTCTTGCCAAATCCAAATCCCGGATCAATCACGATCCGGTCACGGTCGATGCCCATGCGCGTGCAGGCAAGAATGCGCTGGTGTAGAAAATCACAGACTTCCGCGACCACATTTTTGTACACCGGTGTATTCTGCATGCTGCGCGGCTGGCCTTGCATGTGCATCAGGCAAACTGCACATTGGCTGTCGGCAACCGCCTCTAGCGCACCCGTCTGGCCCAACGCGCGCACATCATTGATCATGTCAGCACCAGCAGCAAGTGCTGCGCGCATCACTTCAGGCTTGCTGGTATCGATGCTGATCAGCGCAGTGGGGCAGTGCTGGCGCAGAGCTTCCAGTATTGGCAACACACGCTGCAATTCATCATCAATGGTGACCGCGGCAGCCCCTGGGCGAGTCGATTCCCCGCCAATATCGATGATATCGGCCCCCTCTTCGAGCATACGCGCAGCGTGCGCGATGGCCTGCTGCGGCTCCTGCCAACAGCCACCATCTGAGAAGGAATCCGGCGTGACATTGAGGATACCCATGATGTGCGGCCGGCTCAGGTCGAGCCAGCCGTTACCGCAACGCAAACGCGTCTCAGCCATTGACGTTAGAGCGCAAACCGTGCTGCTTAAGTCGCCTGTGGGCTTTCATCCAAACCGCTGACCTTGCCACGGGCAGAACTTTTCTTGCCGCCGCCCTTCTGGCTCGGTGGCTTAGCGGGCGGCTGATCATTCCAGTCTGCCGGCGGGTCCACTGGCTCTTTGGCCATCAACTGCGCAATCTGATGGCTGTCAATGGTTTCGTATTTCAACAAGGCTTCAGCCATGCTGTGCAGAATTTCCGTGTTGTCTTCAAGAATCTTCTTGGCCCGGGCATAGGACTCATCAATCAGGCGTCTGACCTCTTTGTCGATCAGACGCGCAGTTTCGTTGGACACACTTTTATGCTGTGTCACCGAGCGGCCGAGAAAAACCTCATCCTCATCTTCGCTGTAGGACAGCGGTCCCATGGCATCAGACAGCCCCCACTTGGTGACCATGTTGCGGGCAATCTTGGTGGCCCGCTCAATGTCATTGCTGGCCCCGGTCGTTACCTGGTCATGACCAAATATCAGCTCTTCGGCAATGCGCCCACCAAACAGGCTACACAACTGGCTTTGCAGATGCTGCTTGCTGTGGCTGTATTTGTCTTCCTCGGGCAAAAACATGGTCACACCGAGCGCTCTGCCACGGGGAATGATGCTGACCTTGTAAACCGGATCGTGTTCCGGCATCAGTCGACCAACAATGGCATGGCCAGACTCGTGGTAGGCGGTCAGCTTTTTCTCTTTTTCGGACATGACCATGGATCGGCGTTCTGCGCCCATCATGATTTTGTCCTTGGCGCGCTCAAAGTGCTCCATGGTCACCTTGCGACGATTGCCACGCGCGGCGAACAGGGCCGCCTCATTGACCAGATTGGCCAGGTCCGCGCCGGAAAATCCGGGCGTACCGCGGGCGATATCACGCGGCATGACATCATCATCCAGCGGCACCTTGCGCATGTGTACTTTCAGAATCTGTTCACGCCCGCGCAGATCCGGTAGCGGCACCACCACCTGACGATCGAAACGACCAGGCCGCAGCAACGCCGGATCAAGTACATCCGGCCGGTTAGTGGCGGCGATCACGATCACACCTTCACCACCTTCAAAGCCATCCATTTCGACCAGCAGCTGATTCAGGGTCTGCTCACGTTCATCATGGCCACCACCCAGTCCGGCACCGCGATGTCTACCAACCGCATCGATTTCATCAATGAAGATGATGCAAGGCGCGTGTTTCTTGGCCTGTTCGAACATGTCACGCACTCTTGATGCGCCGACGCCAACAAACATTTCCACAAAATCGGAGCCGGAGATGGAGAAAAACGGCACTTTCGCTTCACCGGCAATGGCTTTGGCCAACAGTGTCTTACCGGTACCCGGAGGGCCTACCATCAGCAATCCACGTGGAATATGTCCGCCCAGATTGGTGAACTTGCTTGGTTCGCGCAGGAATTCGACCAGTTCCTGCACCTCATCCTTGGCCTCTTCGGCGCCAGCAACATCGGCAAAGGTAATGTTGACCTGATCTTCACCCTGCATCAGCTTGGCGCGGCTTTTGCCAAACGACATCGCCCCGCGGCCACCACCGCCTTGCATCTGGCGCATGAAGTAAACCCACAGCCCAATCAACAGCAGCACCGGAAAGGCGCCGAGAAACAGTTCCAGCAGCACCGAGCGGCTTTCCGGCTCGGAGCCATTGATTTCCACATTGTTGTCCAGCAGGTCCTTGATCATGCCATCGTCTTGCACGCCGAAGGTCAGAAACGGCGTGCCATCATGCAGTGATCCAGTTATTTTCGTGCCCGTGTTGGTTTCTTGAATATCCACGGCTTGCACACGGCCACTTTTGACCTGTTCCAGGAAACCCGAGTAGCTCAATTCCTGCTGTGGCTTACTATCCTGGGTGTAATGCTGGAACACGGACATCAGTACCACAGCAATAAAAGCCCAGAGAATGAGATTTTTAACCATATCGTTCAAAACTTTTTCCTCAGTTTACTCGTCAGTTGCACTGACATTTAGTGGCCGATAACAAATCATATCAGGTCAGCTACAGCTGTTACCCTGGTACCGAATGCCGACCATGTATTGTTCGCGACTGCGATCACGAGATGATTCAGGTTTGTGCATGCGTACCTGCTCGAATTCGGCTCGGGCAGACCGCAGCAACTCGTCAAAACCCTCACCCTGGAAGACCTTGCAGATCCAATGTCCGCCGACGCGCAACTGCTGACGGGCGAAATCCAGTGCCAGCTCGGCAAGGTACATGGCGGCAGTCTGATCCACCGTGCGTATACCGCTGATATTGGGGGCCATGTCGGATAAGACAACATCCACAGCACGGCCGTTCAAACATCGCTGCAGCTGCTCCAGCATCGCCTGTTCACGGAAATCACCTTCGATGATGGTGACGCCCGGCAGCGGCTCGATGGGCAGCAGGTCCACAGCAATCAAGCTACCGCGCTCACCGATACGCGCATTGGCATACTGACACCAGCTACCCGGTGCAGCACCAAGATCCACCACCACCTGCCCAGCGCGCAGTAATGCCAATCGCTCGTCCAGCTGCTGCAACTTGAATGCCGCGCGCGATCGCCAGCCCAGCGCACGCGCTTGCTGCACCCAGTGATCGTCAAAATGTTCCTGCAACCACGCGCGGCTGCTTTTACTTCGTGCCATAATAGTAATCAGCCTTATGTCTCGCGGTGCGAGCGTGCGCAACCCTCAATAGCAAACGTATGCTCAGCCACACAACATTGAACCCACCATCATAGCATCGAATTCATGCCAAAACGCCTCAACAACGAACAAATCAAGCAGTTACGCGGTAACTGCCATGCTCTACGCCCAGTGGTCATGATTGCCGCTGACGGGCTCACTGACAACGTCAGTGCAGCGATCGAGTCAGCTCTGCTGTCACACGAGTTGATCAAGATTCGCATTCGTGATGAACGCAAGCAACGCGAGCAGATTTCTGATCGTATTCTTGCGCTGACCGGCGCCGAAAAAATCATGAGTATCGGTCAGGTATTCTGCATCTATCGACGCCATCCGGATCATCCGCGTTTGCTTGCATAAACCCAGTCAGACTCACGCCAAGCCTTACCATGCAACTTAATCTGCATCAAAACCAGCACCAGAACGCCATTAACTCCTGCGACCAGCACGGTATTACGGTGCAGGATGTATGCTATCAAGCCAGCCTCATTGTTGGCACCAACAGCCTGCACACGAACTGGCCGGTGCACAGCCTGGACCAGGTCAGCCTGGAAAACCTGCAGCCAGTTCTCGACGCTGCGCCTGGCATTTTATTGATCGGAACTGGTACCCATCAGGAATTGCCGGTGTTGCCGTTGATGCAAGCTTTGCTGCAGCGCAACATCGTTCCCGAATTCATGCACACCGCTGCTGCCTGTCGCACCTTTAACGTGCTGCTCAGTGAGGATCGGGATGTCATGGCGGCATTGATCTGGAATCCATAAGCTGCACCCTGCCCCCTGAACCGTACCTATACACCCAAGGGTGTTCTCCATTAGCCAGCTTCGCCCTGCGCCTCGAAACCTGCATGAAATAGGCGGGTTAGCCCGCATAGTGCACGAGGACGGACGTTCAGGTAAGAAAAGCGTATGCACAGCAATAAGTTAAAACGAAATTGGTCGAAATTGCAAAAGTACAGTTTGTCCTATTCGGTGTTAGGAAAAATCTGCCGTCGTAGTTTGGCAGATTTCCCTTAAAATCCGAATCCCTCATGCAATATGCGGGTTAGTGTCCTGGCAAATAATTCAACGGGTTCTGGGGCTGACCATCACGGCGGATCTGCACATACACTTCGTTCGCACCACGCGGCGATTGCCCTAGTTCAGCAATCTGCTGCCCGGCCTTGACCCGATCACCTTCGACCACCAGCCGTCGGCGATTGTGGGCATAGGCACTGAGCAAGGATTCATTGTGCTTGATGATGATGAGCCCAGCATAACCGACAAAGCCGGCACCGCTGTAGACCACCTCACCGTCGGCGGCAGCCACCACCGGTTGGCCCAGACGACCGCCAATATCAACGCCCTGGCGATCGCTGTCGGCGGCCACAAACCCCCGGCTCAACTGTCCTCCAGCCACCGGCCAAACCCAGCGGATATTGGCAGCAACACGCTCACCATTGCTGGCCTCGCCGGTGGGCGCTGTGGCTGCTGCCGAAGCGGTCGACGGTTTTGTCGGCGTTGCGGTCGGCGCAGGTTTCGAAGCTGCGCTGTCCGTTGCACCTTGCTGAGCACTGGGCGTTGTGCCTTGAGGGACCGTGTTGCGTACCGGGCCGGGCTTGCGCACTGCCGGGTCAGGTGTTGGCGCTGGCACCGTGACCGCGGCCGCGCGACGCTGTTGTCGGGGTGGACGCAACCACAGCACTTGTTGCGGATAGATGGTAAAGGGTGCGCCAATCGCATTCCACGCCGCCAACGTGCGATGATCAAGGTTGTAGCGAAAGGCAATGGAATACAAGGTGTCGCCGCGTTGTACGACATGCACATCGGGCAATGCCATTGCGCCGCGTTGATAGGCACTGCTGCCCACGCTGCGATCTGATACCGGTGCCGGTGGACCAACGCCACAGGCAGTCAGCAGCAACATCAGAATCAGCGTTAACGCGCGCCTGCAAACCATACCAGCAATCCTGTCAGAACCAGTAGCAGCATCCAGGTGATGCGCCCCAACCATGGTCGCAAGCGAGTCGCAAGCTGCGGACCGCCCAAGGCCAGTAGGGCCATGAGCAGATAAAACCTGCCGCCACGCCCGATCAGACTGGCGGCAATGAATACCGGCAGATTGAGCATTGCGATCCCGGCACTGATGGCAAAAACCTTGTACGGTATCGGCAAAAACCCTGCGGCAACTATGATCCACAGATCATGCTTTCGATACAGCGCCACA
>JAJFKZ010000025.1 GCA_021772955.1 Gammaproteobacteria bacterium
AGAATACAACAGCATCAGGCCACACGGCTCACTGAAGGGTCTTGCCCCAAATGAATTCGTCAGACAATGGAAGAACAAAGAACTGAATCAACAACCTAAATCCCTAACATTGGAAGTGGTACAGAGATCTTGGGCTTGACAGGAGCTACAACTCAAAGGCCAGTGGTTCTAGTTGTTTCATCATTGTAGCCAATCGGGGTGAGAGAGGGAGCTACAACGCCGGTGTACTGGTTGAGCGACAAAGTCCTGCACGAACTTCTCGTCCGCATCAAAAGCGGCATAGACTTCGGCCACGGCGCGCAATTCGGAGTTGGAGCCGAAGATCAGATCCACCGGTGCGGCGGTCCATTTCAGTTCGCTGGGTCGGCGATCACGTCATGTCGGCACGAATCGGTCACGACTTTCATACATCAGGAGGGTTCGCTCAGCAGCTGCCCGATGCGCTCGTCTTTTTCCTGCCAAAGTTGATTCAGCCATACTTGAAACTGCTGGCGGTAGTGCGCATCCTGTTGATAATTGCCACCACGCAAGGCAGTCGGTACTGGCAGCAGTCGGATATGCACGCGTATTTCCGGCACCTTGTTGCCTAGATACTGCAAAAAACCAGGCTTACCACGCGGATACACCAGCGTGACATCAACGATGGTGTCGATCTGCTCACCCATCACATCCAGCACCAGTGCGGTGCCACCGCCGCGGGGCTTCAACAAGTGCCGGTAAGGCGATGCCTGGTGATCATGCTTGGCCTGGGTAAAACGGGTGCCTTCGACAAAATTCATGATCGACACCGGGATATGCTTGAATTTCTCGCATGCCTGGCGCGTGGCAGCCAGATCACGGCCAGCCAGCCCGGGTTTTTTGGCCAGCTCGGCTTTGGAATGCCGGCGCATGAATGGAAAATCCAGCGCCCACCAGGCCAGCCCCAGCAGTGGCACCCAGATCAACTGTCTTTTCAAAAAAAACCGCAGCAACGGCAAGCGACGATTGAACAGTGACTGCAATACCGGGATATCCACCCAGCTCTGATGATTGCACAGCACCAGAAAATGGCCGCACAAAGACGATTGCGGCAGGCCCACGACCTGCACCACCGTGTCGGTGAACAACGCCAGACTGCGGCTGTTGACCGCGATCCAGCTCTGCGCCAGGCCAATCAACCAGCGATCGCACAAGCGCGTGATCGGCGCAATCCGAATGATCATCTTCATCAATGCGATCACCAGCAAAGGCAACACATGAACGAGGGTGTTCATGAACATCAGCAACAACGCCAAAGCCAGTCTCAAAGTGTTTGTCAGCTTTCCGATCATGCGTGAATTGTCGCATATCCACGTTTCTGATGGCATTGTCAGTTGCATGAGGTGGCTATGAATCCCATCACGCCAGGTATTCCCAACGGCGTTGACCTGTTCCTGCTCGCGGCTGATGTGGGCAGTATTGCCATTTTTGACGTCGCGGCTGGTTGCGGACCACTGGATTTGGAGTTGAAATTGAAGTCTGTAGGACGGATCGAAAAGGACGCGACGATCATTCCATGAATGGGTTCTGGACGGTCAATTGCTCGATGCGTTGACCAGCTTGCAGGTCTTCGCTGTACAGTGTTTTGCAGCCGGCTTCCAGCGCGGCGGCAATAATCAGGCTGTCGTAAAAGCCAAACTGATAGCGTGCCTGGATTTCGAGCGCTCGTTTGTACAAGGTGATACTGGGATAGACTCGTAACAACGGGGTTAATGTCACATCCAGATAGGTTTCTGCCTGTTCTCTGCTCAAAGTAATCTCGGCTTTGCGCAAGATGGTGTTAAGGCATTCCTGTACCACCTGAAAACTGATGCAGGCATTGCCGGTTGCGATGCCGGTGCGGATAATGCGATTGGCGATACTGGATTTGTCCGGCGCTTGTGTGTCCAACTGGTAGATGAACAGATTGGTGTCGATGAAGTACATTAGTGATCCTTCAACCTGATAATGACGAGTTCAGCGTTTCTGTGGCGTCATGCTGCAAGGCGCCGTGCGCAGGTAATGACCGTCGCCCTTGGCCAGCACGGTAACACCGCAGCGCGATGCCACAGGAACGCCCGAAGGGTTGGCCGGTCAGCGTCCATGGCGGCGTTGCGACGCTGGTAAAGGACTCAGGCCATTCACTGCGCGTTGCGCCTGTCCCTGAACGCTGACCGACCAACTGTATCCGCCATTATCAGGTTGAAGGACCACTAGCGCGCATTCATCTCATCCCTGCTCAGTTTACCGCCCACGTGCAATTTGCCACGCAACTCCTCCATGGTTTGATCAAAACGGCGCAACTGATCCTGTTTGCGGGCATAATCGGCCAACCACTGTCGAAACTGCTCATTCAGCGTGGTGTGCTCGGCAAGTGCACGCCTTCGGGCGGCTTCAATCAGGTGCTCATCTGCGCTAAGGGTAATGTTTTTCATGGTTAGCACCAAGGTAATTTACACTGTTATAGTGTACACATATTCTGTGTAGGCGTGTGTTCGTCCAATAGTCTGTTCGGTTTTTGCACAGCGGTAACCAGCATACGCTCAAACTCAGTTTTGACCTTGTCGGCAAAATCCTCCTGGATTTGAAACACATCAGTGCACTCGGCACAAGCCCGGCACCCGTAGCTTTGCAGATGGTTGATGCGCGGTAGAGGTGTCCATAGTGGACTACTTGTAGTTGGCGGCTTCGTTGCCGTAGCCCTCGATATCAAGATATCAGGTTGAGCGGGTCAGCTTCGCCATTGCCATCATTTTACGGCGCCAAAATCCAGGGGGTATTGGCGATTTTCCGAATTTGCCAGTTACTGTCTGGCGGCTGATGACACCTGTTTCGAGACTGGATGCAAATCTGTGTGTGGCCAGCAACCGACTATTCCGGCACATCAAAAGCATTGCGTACCCAGGCCAGGTATTCCTGGTCGGTAGAGACCACCTTGCCGGGTGAGTCGGACAGCTTGACCACCGGTTGGCCGTTGCAGGCGGTCATCTTGATGACGATGTTGATCGGGGCGATGCCGGTGTCGTTAGTGAGATTGGTGCCGATACCAAACGAGACGTTAATGCGATCGCGGAAGCGGTACCAGATTTCTGCGGCCTTGTCGATGTTCAGCGAGTCGGAAAAGATCAAATTGCGGGTTTTCGGATCGACGCGATTGTGCTGATAATGCGCGATCATGGCTTCGCCCCAGGCCAGCGGGTCACCGGAATCCTGGCGCGCGCCATCAAACAGTTTACAGAAGTACATGTCGAAGTCGCGCAGGAAGGCTTTTAGACCGTAAGTATCCGACAGTGCAATGCCCAGATCACCACGGTATTCGCGCGCCCACACTTCAAATGCGAAGCGCTGGGTTTCCGCCAGGCGTGGACCCAGTGCCTGGGCGGCCTGAATGAATTCGTGGGCCATGGTACCGATTGGTACCAGTTGGTGCTGCATGGCCAGCCGGACATTGCTGGTACCGCGCAGGCTGCGGGGGATGTGCTCGACCAGTGTGGCGAGCACTGCATCGTGCCAGTCGCGGGAAAAGCGTCGGCGGGTGCCGAAATCGGCAAACACAAACTCATTTGGGCGATCCAGTTGCTGCACCTGTTTGATTTTGTCTCGCAGGCGCTGGCGGCCTTCCTGCAAATCGTGTCCGGTGGCGATGTGGCGGTAATACAGTTCACTGATGATGGCCAGCAGCGGCACTTCAAACAATATGGTATGCAGCCAGGGGCCGCGAATGCTCAGCTGCAGTTGCTGGTCTTGCTCGGTGATGTCGATAAACCTTGACTGCAGGTGAAACAGGCGCAGAAATTCGATGAAGTCGTTTTTCAGGTAGCGCTGACTGTGCAGGAAGTTGAGTTCTTTTGGGCCGAGTCGGAGCGAGCACAGGTGCGCAATCTCGCGCTCCAGATCCTGGCGCAGCGGGCGCAGATCGATGTCGGGCGTGCGGCAGCGAAACTGGTACTCCACTTCGGCACCGGGGAACTGATGCAGTACCGCCTGCATCATGCTGAACTTGTAGATGTCGGTATCCAGCAGTGATTCAATGATCATCGGTTAAGCCTGTTTCAGGTTGCTGTGTGTCTGGCGCGTGGGACCGTGAGTGGGACTATCCATTAAACTGGCAACGAATTACCTATGGTATTCGTTGCACGCCGTTTGCGGCGCATGTCCGCAAACGGCTTCGCTACGCGGCCCCGGATCTTCGGCCCGGGTATTAACCCGGCAATCTGTTTGCTTGCCGGGTTAAAGGTTTATACATGCAGCTGCTTGCGCAGTTGTTGTGAATTGTCGACCACGATGACGCCGGCCTGCTGCATCAAGGCTACGGCGGCGGCGCTAGTGTCGGTGGCGATGCCTCTGCAGGCGGCGAGATTGAGCAAGACCTGCAAACCGGCACGTTGCAATTGCAATACCGTGGCCTTGACGCAAAAATCGGTGGCCAGGCCACCGGCGATCACATGTGTGATGTGATGCGCCTTGAGCCACTCGATCACGCCGGTGCTCATGGTTTCGGCCAGATCATGGTAACAGGCACCGTACGGGTGCATGTCCAGCTCCACACCTTTCCAGACAAAAAAATCATAAGCGGCCGGATGCGGTAGTCCCGGCAGTAATTCGAAGCCTGCGGTGCCCGGCACCGCGTGCACCGGCCAGTGTTCCTCGACGTTGTCACCGACCACACCAGGTTGGGCTATTTTGGCGGGATCATCGGTGACCCAGACCGCCTTGGGGCTGTGCGCGTCCTTGGAGCCTACACGCCAGTGCACCAGATTGGCCTGGGCGTTGAGTTCAGCTGCGATCTGATCGCCACCGGGCACGGGTAACTCATCCGCGCACAGCGGCGTGAAAGTGCGCTGGGCATCGATGTCGAAACTGGCTGTGCGTGCTGGGTCGATTGACGGTGACGAGTTCATGGGCTGCTATTGTCGCAGCCACCGTCGTGCTTGTCATCATGTCTAGATATTTTGAGGTATCACTACAAGTTTGAATTGACGCTTCGTCTTCAACAACTGTTCGGGCGACTTTGTTCAACTGCCCGAGGTCAACAGCCGTGCTGGGCCAGCGCTGTCGGCATGGATCGGTTCCACCGCACCAGACCCGATGCACGCTGTTGGCTGAGCAGCGCTGTTCTGTCTACAACACCAACCGGCAAGATCGACTGAAATCTATGCCGATGGCTGCTGCAAGTGTCCGTTTAGTCTTTCACTGCGGCCTGCTGTTTGCGCGCCAGCACAGCAGCATCGGCAATCAGTTGCTGTGGCGTCTTGCCGTCCAGGCTGGCGAAATGCGCTTCTACACTGAAGGCGTCAAGATCGTACGTGCGCAGCGTGGCAATGGCCTGCAGCAGTTGCTGGTAGTCCGGTTCCGGCAACTGTTGTTTCATGTCCAGCAGTGAGCTGATCAGTTGTTCTTCGCTGGCCGCGCTCAACGGTAGCTGCATCGGATCGGCACCACCGCAGCCACCGGTCAGCAGCAGGCCGATGCAGATGAGCACCAGCACAACAGATTGGCGTGCTGATAATCTGCCTGCGCATGGCCGCTGGCCAGCCAATGCATTCATAATGGCGCGGACGGATCTTCAAATCCGTCCAGTAAAAATACCTCTGGCAGGTTGATGGGAATGCTAACCGGTGCCACATAGACATCCGCGCTGGTTCCGCTGCCGCCGGATTCATCACGGCTGTCGGTGAATATGGCGATACCGCCGTTGGCGCCAATGTCCAGGCCGTTGTAATCACCGAATTCGAAGCCGCCGCTCAGGTTTGGTGAAGACATATCGGTGAGCCTGATCGGGTCAGTCCAGCTCACGCCGCCATCGGCTGAGGAGCTGCTGTAAAAATCCACCCCACTGCGATCCGGGAATGCGCGCGTGTCATAAAAGGCCACATGCACGGTGCCATCCGGCCCGACTTTCAGCCATTGGTGCCAGCGATCAACTTCCAGCGCGTCGTCCAGGGAGTGTGGGGTCGATTCGCTCCAGGTCTGGCCCTGGTCATCGGAGTAGGCCACCCGGATGATGGAGTGGTTGTTCGCAGCGATGGTTTCACTTTCGGTAGTGGTGGTATCGGTCCAGGATATGTACATGCGGCCTTGAAATGGGCCGCCGGTCATATCGATGTCAGTCGCAATGTAGAGAAACGCGCGGCGCGTTTCGATCGACGGCAATGGCCAGTCAAACGCGGCATTGGTGGCTGATGCCACCGTCGAGGCCGACCAGGTCAGACCACCATCGGCCGAAGTACTCATGCGAATTGTGCGCTCGTTGAACGCCGGCCAGAAATGATACACGTTGCCCTGCGCGTCGGTAGTGATGTCACTGCCGATGCCCCGCGGCTCGCCGGGAAAACTGGTCATGCCGAAGGTGTTGCCGAAATCGCTGGACACTGCCACCTGCATGATATTGCTCTGATGCCAGGTGATATAGACGTTGTCCAAGAACGGTGATCCCGGGGTGCGATCGACATGGATGTATTCCTTGTCGTCCAGAGCACCACTTGGACCGGCCAACTCGCGGCGGTCGTCGCCGGGGGTGTCATCCAGCAAGGAATCCCAGCTCTGGCCATCGTTGTCGGAACGGTAGAACCAGACATCGTTACCGCCCAGTGTGACCACATACGCGAAGCTGTTGTCGCCGGACCACTCCATAGCAGGATCACAGCAGGTGTTGCCGGTTAACGCTGGCGATTCGGTCCAGGTTGCACCGTTATCGACAGAAAAATACATGTCCTGGCCGGTGCCGTTCAGGCCGGCGATGACGGTGTTGTCATCACCGGGCTTGTACATGATGGCCGATTCAGCTGCTGATCCCGGGCCATTGACCTGCACATTGTTTTCCAGCGCGCGGATGGCGTCCTCGAGCATGCCAACCGGACTGATGCCATCAGTCAAGCGTACCTGATAGCCGCTATCGCTGACATAGGTGACATCATGAAAGATCTCGCCATCGATAAGATAGCCGGAAAAACGCATGCGATAGTAGTTCAGCAATGCGCGCGGATACTGCACCGGGCCGGTGCGGTCAGTGTCTG